>CAMLME010000050.1 GCA_946481235.1 uncultured Methylobacillus sp.
TGCCAACTGGCTGACAGCAGAACTGCTTTCGGATACGCTTACGCTTTTTCTGAGAGTCATCCTTTGCGCACTCGCGTCAAAATTTGCGGTATAACCCGCGCCGAAGATGCGAAGGCAGCCATTGTTTACGGCTGCGACGCTATCGGGCTGGTATTCTACGAGCCGAGTCCCCGTTATGTTTCTCCCGATGTGGCCGCCGTGATTGCGGCGCAGCTGCCGCCTTTTGTGGATGCGGTCGGGCTGTTTGTGGATGAATCGCCAGAGTATGTGCGCGAAGTCCTGGCTCAGCTGCATCTGGATCTGCTTCAATTCCACGGCGACGAATCTCCGGAGTACTGCCGCCAATTTGGCATGCCTTATATCAAGGCCGTTCGCGTCAGGCCCGAGACAAATTTGCTACAATACGCGGCTGCTTACGCCGATGCGAAAGGCTTGCTGCTGGATACTTTTATGCCGGGAACACCGGGCGGTACGGGGCAAACGTTCGACTGGACGCTGATTCCGGAGAACTTTCCCAAGCCGATCATATTGGCGGGAGGGCTGGACGCCGGCAACGTAAGCAAGGCAATACGCCAGTCGCACCCGTTTGCGGTTGATGTCAGCGGCGGCGTGGAGCGCGAAAAAGGAATCAAGGACGCAGACAAGATCGCTGCGTTCATGCGAGGAGTTCTTGATGGGCAAGTATGATTTTCCCGATGCGCGTGGCCATTTCGGCCAGTTCGGCGGCATCTACATGGCGGAAACGCTGATCCCGGCAGTCGATGAACTGCGCCGTCAGTATGAGCATTTCCGTGACGATCCCGATTTCAAGGCCGAGTTTGCCTACGAGCTCAAGCATTACGTTGGCCGTCCCAGCCCGATTTATCACGCCAAGCGGCTGTCGGAGCATTGCTGCGGTGCACAGATCTATCTCAAGCGCGAAGACCTGAATCACACGGGCGCGCACAAGATCAACAACGCCATCGGCCAGGCCTTGCTAGCGAAGCGCATGGGCAAGAAGCGCGTGATCGCCGAAACCGGCGCCGGCATGCACGGCGTCGCGACCGCGACTGTGGCTGCGCGTTTCGGCATGGAGTGCGTGGTCTACATGGGTGCCGAGGACGTGCAGCGTCAGGCGCCCAACGTATTCCGCATGAAGCTGCTAGGCGCGACCGTAGTGCCGGTGGAAAGCGGTTCCAAGACACTTAAGGATGCCTGCAACGAAGCCATTCGCGACTGGGTGACCAACTGCGAAAGCACGTTCTATATTTTCGGTACGGCGGCCGGTCCGCACCCCTACCCGATGATGGTGCGCGACTTCCAGTGCGTCATCGGCAATGAGGCCAAGGTACAAATGCCCGAGATGATCGGACGCCAGCCGGATGTAGTCATCGCTTGCGTTGGCGGCGGTTCCAATGCCATTGGCATGTTCCATCCCTACATCGAAGAAGAGGGCGTTCAACTCATCGGTGTCGAAGCCGGCGGCCATGGCATTGCCACCGGTCAGCATGCGGCTCCGCTGACCGCGAATGCCAAGGTGGGCGTGCTGCACGGCAACAAGGTTTATCTGATGCAGGACGAAAACGGCCAGATCATCGAGACCCATTCCATTTCCGCCGGCCTGGATTATCCGGGCGTCGGTCCGGAACATTGCCTGCTCAAGGATATTCATCGCGCGCAATACGTTGCGATCAACGACGATGAGGCGATCGGCGGTTTCGACGCGCTTTGCCGGTTCGAGGGCATCATCCCCGCGCTGGAATCCAGTCATGCGCTGGCGCATGCCATGAAGATCGCGCCGACCATGGACAAGGACAAGGTGATTCTGGTCAACCTGTCCGGCCGTGGCGACAAGGACATGAACACTGTTGCACGTATCAAGGGAATTACGCTGTGAGTCGTATTAAGGCTGTCTTCGATCAACTAAAACAACAACAGCGCAAGGCGCTCATCCCTTTTATCACCGCCGGCGATCCTAACCCCCAGCAAACCGTGCCGATGATGCACGCACTGGTGCAGGGCGGCGCCGACATGATCGAACTGGGCGTCCCATTTTCCGACCCGATGGCGGACGGCCCGACGATACAGCGTGCGTCCGAACGTGCGCTTGTGCACAACATCGGCTTGCGCGATGTGCTGAACATGGTGGCGGAATTCCGCCAGCAGAATGTGAATACGCCAGTGGTACTGATGGGCTACGGCAACCCTATCGAAGCGATGGGGTGGGCCCAATTTGCACAACGTTGTGCGGAAGTGGGCGTGGATGGCGTGCTGACCGTGGACTTCCCGCCGGAAGAAAGCAGCGAAGCATTCAAGCACCTCGCACAATACAATATCGATCCGATTTTTCTGCTGGCGCCGACTTCGGCACCCGAGCGCGTGGAGGCGGTCGTTGCGGCAGCGCGCGGCTTTATCTATTACGTTTCCCTGCGCGGCGTGACCGGGGCTGCAAATCTCGATCTCGCTGATGTGGCCGAGAAGGTGGCCGCAATTCGCGGCAAGACCAGCCTGCCGGTTGGTGTCGGCTTCGGTGTGCGCGATGCTGCTACAGCCAAGGCTGTGGCCGAGATTGCGGATGCCGTGGTCGTCGGCAGCCGTATGGTGCAGGAAGTCGAAAACTCCAACGAACAGAACGTGGCTGCTAACCTTGCCAAGCTGACGCAAGGGCTGCGCGCCGCGATCGATTCGAACTAAAAGGCAATTATGAGCTGGTTACAGAAACTTCTTCCTCCCAAAATCAAACGCGGCCTCGGCGCCAACCGCAAGACGGTGCCGGAAGGGCTGTGGAGCAAATGCTCCTCCTGCGAAGCCGTGCTTTACCGCACCGACCTCGAGAATAACCAGGAAGTTTGCCCCAAGTGCGGCTATCACAACCGTATTTCGGCACGTACCCGCCTGGACTTCGTGCTGGACGCGGAAGGTCGCTTCGAGATCGGCGCAGAGATCACGCCGCTCGATCCGCTCAAATTCAAGGACAGCAAACGTTACGCCGATCGTATCAAGGCCAGTCAGGCGGATACCGGCGAAACCGATGCGCTGGTGGTGATGCAAGGCGCCATCAAGACCGCGCCGGTAGTGGCAGCCGCATTCGAATTCAAATTCCAGGGCGGTTCCATGGGTTCGGTCGTCGGCGAGCGATTCGCGCGTGGTGTTTCGGCTGCCATCGAGCAGAAAGCGCCTTTCATCTGTTTCGCCGCCAGCGGCGGAGCGCGCATGCAGGAAGGCCTGTTTTCGCTGATGCAGATGGCCAAGACCAGCGCCGCACTAACGCAATTGAGCAAGGCGCAGCTGCCCTTCATCTCGGTCTTGACCGACCCGACCATGGGTGGTGTTTCGGCCAGCTTTGCGATGCTGGGCGACATCATCATCGCTGAGCCTCAGGCATTGATTGGCTTCGCCGGCCCGCGCGTAATCGAGCAGACCGTGCGTGAAACATTGCCGGAAGGCTTTCAGCGCGCCGAGTTCCTGCTGGAGCATGGCGCCATCGACTTGATCGTCGATCGGCGCGAGATGCGCGATAAGCTTGCCCAGCTGATCGGCAATCTGATGCACCATACTGCCGTTGCCTGATCCCGATATTCATTCGCATGTCATGCCAGCCGATCTTTCCGGCTGGCTATCCTACCTAGAGCAGCTGCACCCCAAGCCTATTGCTCTCGGCCTTGACCGAGTGGGGCAGGTCGCGCGCAGGCTTGGACTGGATCCGCAGTTTCCTCTGGTGACGGTGGCTGGCACCAATGGCAAGGGTTCGACCTGTGCGATGCTGGAGCGCATCTATCTCGAAGCTGGCTATCACGTCGCCTGCTATACCTCACCCCATTTGCTGCATTACAACGAGCGCGTCCGTATCGACGGTATCGATTCCACGGATAGCGAGCTTTGTCGCGCTTTCGAAGCCGTGGAGCACGCGCGGCAGGACACACTACTTACCTATTTCGAATTCGGTACGCTAGCCGCCATGTGGCTTTTTATTGAAAGCGATGTGCAAGTAGCGATCCTTGAGGTCGGGCTCGGCGGCCGGCTGGATGCAGTGAATGTGTTTGAGCCTGCCTGCGCGGTGCTGACCAGTGTCGATCTCGATCATCTCGATTATTTGGGAACCAGTCGTGAAAGCATCGGGCGGGAAAAAGCCGGCATTTATCGCCCGGGCATCCCGGCCATCTGCGGTGACTTTTTGCCGCCTGATACAGTCATCGGCCGCGTGATCGATATCGGCGCCGATTACCGACAGATCGGACGAGATTTCCATTTTGAAAGGCAAGGCGGTGGCTGGGATTTTGTGTCGGGAGAACGGCGTATTTCCGGCTTGCCTATGCCGGCGTTGAGCGGTGAGTTTCAGCTCCACAACGCCAGTTGCACGCTTGAAGCAGTCCGGGCTTTGCAGTCGATCCTGCCGGTTACGGATGAGGCGATAAGAGCCGGGTTGCGGCATGTCGCCCTGCAAGGACGCTTTCAGATTTTACCCGGTGCGCCGACTATTATTCTGGACGTGGCGCATAATCCTCATGCGGCTAAAGGTTTGGCTGAAAATCTCAGGAAATCTCCGCATGGCGGCAAAACACTGGCGGTGTTCGCCATGCTGGCCGATAAGGATATCTCGGGCGTAGTGAAGGAATTGGCAGGCGAAATCGATGCGTGGTTCGTTGCCGATATTCGCGAAGCGCGCGGGGCAAGCGCCGATGTGCTGGCAAAACATTTGATTTCCGCCGCACCGTCGGCCACCGTGCTGTGTCATGACGATGTGGCTTCCGCTTTCTGCCAGGCCTGTATGAGTGCCGGTGAAAATGATAGAATTGCGGCATTCGGTTCTTTCTACACGGTGGCTGACGTATTGCGTGTTTTGCCCACCGTCCGTCCCGCATCATAGGAATATTCATGGCGACTGAGAAGTTGAGCGAGCAGGAAATCCAGTTAAGAAAACGTGCGAGGCGACGCCTGGTCGGCGCGATAGCGCTAGTGCTGCTGATGGTGACAGTGCTGCCTATGGTGCTGGACGATCGCGATTCGCAAACTCCGCAGCCGGAAATTGCTGTGAACATCCCTAGCCAGGATGGTAACGACTTCTCCTCCCGTATCGTACCCGTGGAACCTGGGGCCGAAGATACGCCGCAGGCGAACCAATCCCCGGATACACCTGTCGAATCACCTCTGCCGCAGCCCGAACCTGCACCGTTGCCCGTTCCCGAGCCAGCCCCAGTGCCGGAACCCAAGGTCGAGACTGCGCCAGTCAAACCTTCGGCGCCCGCAAAGCCGGCTTTGGTCAATGACGGATTTACCGTGCAGATCGGCGTGTTTTCCGATGCTGGCAACGTGAAGCAATTGCAAAGCAAGCTGGATGCTGCCGGTTTCAAGCCCTACACCGAAAAGTTGGGTATGCCGGGCGGCACTAAAATCCGTTTGCGCGTCGGTTCTTATGCGACGCGTGCAGAGGCCGAAAAAGTGCGCGACAAACTCAAGGCTGCAGGTACTACCGGTATTGTGGTCGCGAAGTAAGCAAGGCCAGGAAAGGCCGGCTGAGCCATGACGTTTTTTGATTATGCCGCGCTCGGCATCATCGGTCTTTCGATACTGCTGAGCATATTGCGCGGTTTTCTGCGAGAAACGCTTTCTCTGGCCGGATGGGTTGCTGCTTTTTTCGTTGCCAAGCTTTATACGCTGCAACTGGCGCCTTTGTTGCCGCAGGCCATTCCAGGCGAATCCTTGCGATTGCTGGCGGCGTTTTTGATACTTTTCCTGGTCACTTTGTTGATCAGCAGTCTGCTGGCGATTGCGTTGGCAGAAGTGTTCAAGAAAATCGGGCTGGGCTGGCTTGATCGCTGGCTTGGAGCCTTGTTCGGATTGGCGCGCGGTGTCTTGGTCGTCAGCATCATCGTCCTGCTGGGCGGGCTGACCACGCTGCCGCATGAAGCTTTCTGGCGCGATGCGATGTTCAGCGCGCCATTTGAAGCGCTGGTTACCAGCGCGTTGCCTTGGTTGCCGGAAGGCATTGCCAAGCATATTGATTACGACTAACTTACGCGTATTAGCAGGAGCGACTTAAACGCATGTGCGGAATTATCGGTATCGTCGGCAAGAATCCCGTCAACCAGATGCTGTATGACGGCTTGCTGGTGCTTCAGCACCGCGGCCAGGATGCGGCAGGCATCGTGACCAGCGATGGCGGCACGTTCTACATGCACAAGAACAACGGCCTGGTGCAGGATGTGTTCCAGACTCGTCACATGCGCAACCTGATCGGTAACGTCGGCATTGCGCACGTTCGCTATCCAACTGCTGGCTCTTCCTCGGCCGCCGAAGCGCAGCCGTTCTATGTGAACTCTCCCTTTGGCATCGTGCTGGGACACAACGGCAACCTGACCAATTCCCAGCAGTTGAAGCGCGAAATGTTCCGCCAGGACCTGCGCCACATCAACACCTCTTCCGATTCCGAAGTGCTGCTCAACGTGCTGGCGCATGAAATCGAAAGCAGCGCGCGCAGCACCGCATTGGATGTGGACATGGTATTCGACGCCGTGACCGGCGTACACAAGCGCGTCAAGGGTGCCTACGCGGTGGTCGCGATGATCGCCAACTACGGCCTGCTGGCATTCCGGGATCCATTCGGCATCCGCCCGCTGGTCATCGGCAAGTCCGAGACCGAAAAGGGCGTGGAATACGTTGTCGCATCCGAAAGCGTAGCGCTGGATGTGCTGGGCTTTCAACTGGTACGCGACGTTGCGCCAGGCGAAGCGATTTTTATCGATATGGACGGCAACTTCCATGCGCGCCAATGCGCAGAGAATCCGGTGCTGAGCCCGTGTATTTTCGAGTATGTATATCTGGCACGTCCCGACTCCGTGATCGACGGCGTCTCTGTTTACCAGACCCGTTTGCACATGGGCGAGAGTCTGGCGGCAAAGATCCATCGCGAATGGGCGCATCTCGATATCGATGTGGTGATTCCCATCCCCGATACCAGCCGCCCCAGCGCACTGCAGCTGGCGAATGCATTGAACCTGACCTATCGCGAAGGTTTCATCAAGAATCGCTATATCGGCCGTACTTTCATTATGCCCGGCCAGGCGCAGCGCAAGAAGTCGGTGCGCCAGAAGCTCAATCCTATCGGCATGGAGTTCAAGGGCAAGAACGTGCTGCTGGTGGATGACTCCATCGTGCGCGGCACGACCTCGCAGCGCATCGTGCAGATGGCGCGCGAAGCCGGCGCGAACAAGGTGTTTTTTGCTTCCGCAGCGCCGCCGGTGCGTTTCCCCAACGTTTACGGCATCGATATGCCATCGCGCGACGAGTTGCTCGCGACCGGTCGCAGCGATGAGGAAATCTGCCGTGAAATCGGCGCCGATGCATTGATATACCAGGATCTCGATGCCTTGGTGCACGACATCCAGCTGAGTAATCCGGCGATCCAGCAGTTCGATTGTTCCTGCTTCAACGGCTGCTATGTCACAGGTGACATTACCGAAACCTACCTGGCCGATATCGAATCCGCGCGCGGCGATATGGACAAGATCAAGAAACCGGCGAACTCAAGCACGCAACTGGACCTGAACCTGGTCGGTTCGGAAAACCACGAGGAGGAGGCAGCCTGATTCCGGGTTGACAAAGTATTGCCACGGTTTTATCGTGAGGTCTGCGCCGATTTGACAGTTTCAGCTTGCGGGCGCATTACAAATGCAGCTAAAGCGAGCCAGACAAGCCCGTTTTAGCCATCGCTGAGACGGGTTTTTTATTGCCTGAAGCAGGCAGAAGGACAACAGTCATGGACTATTCCAATCATCCGGAAACGCTGGGAGTTCGCGCGGGCAGTGCGCATACCGAATTCGGCGAGAACTCCGAAGCCATATTCTTAACTTCCAGCTTCGTTTTCGAGAGCGCGGCCCAGGCCGCCGCACGTTTCGGCGGGCAGGAGCCGGGCAATATCTATTCGCGCTTCACCAACCCAACCGTCACCATGTTCCAGGACAAACTGGCGGCGCTGGAGGGTGCGGAGTTCTGCGTTGCCACTTCCAGCGGTATGTCCGCGATCCTTGCCTGCGTGATGGGCCTGTGTTCTGCGGGGGACCATGTGGTTGCCTCGCGCAGTATCTTTGGAACCAGCGTACAGTTGTTCGGCAATATCCTTAAGCGTTGGGGGCTGGAGACGACTTTTGTTTCACTGACGGATGAAGCCGAGTGGGCTGCTGCCGTAAAGCCGAACACCAAGTTGTTTTTTGTCGAGACGCCTTCCAATCCGCTCACCGAAGTGTGCGATATTTCTTCGCTTGCTACACTCGCGCACAAGTCGGGAGCATTGCTGGTGGTGGACAATTGTTTCTGCTCGCCAGCATTGCAGCAGCCAATCAAACTGGGCGCGGATATCATCGTACATTCCGCCACCAAGTACATCGATGGGCAGGGGCGCTGCCTGGGTGGCGCAGTGCTGGGCAAGAAGGAGGTACTGGAACCGGTCTACGGATTCCTGCGTACGGCCGGACCCACGATGAGCGCATTTAATGCCTGGGTCTTCCTGAAAGGGCTGGAAACGCTGGCATTGCGTATGGAAGCGCACTCGCGCAATGCGTTGGCGTTGGCGCAATGGCTTGAAGGGCAGCCACAAGTGGAGCGCGTGTATTACCCCGGCTTGTCTTCACATCCGCAGCATGCCTTGGCAATGCGCCAGCAGAAGGCGGGTGGCGGGATTGTGTCATTTGACGTCAAGGGCGGTAAAGACGCAGCATGGGCATTGATTGACTCGACGCGTATGCTGTCGATTACCGCGAATCTGGGCGATGCCAAAAGCACCATCACGCACCCTGCGACGACCACTCATAGCCGTGTGACGCCGGAAGCACGAGTGGCTGCCGGCATAGGCGACGGCCTTGTGCGCATCGCTGTTGGTCTCGAGCATATCGAGGATATCAAGGCCGACTTGCAGCGCGGATTGAAGTAATCGGCCGCAAGAAATAAAAACGGGGCTTAGGGCCCCGTTTTTATTGCGACTGGCGATCTGTCGCTATTACAGTTCGTTGGCGTGCGAAGCCAGGTATTTGGCAACGCCTTCCGGGCTGGCGTTCATGCCGGCCTTGCCCTTGCTCCAGCCGGCCGGGCAGACTTCGCCATGCTCTTCAGTGAATTGCAGCGCATCAATCATGCGCAGCATTTCGTCGATATTGCGACCCAGCGGCAAATCGTTGACGACCTGGTGGCGAACAACGCCGGCCTGATCGATCAGGAAGGAGCCGCGATATGCCACGCCTGCGTCGGCTTCGACGTCATACGCCTTGCAGTAGTCATGCTTCATGTCGGCGATCAGCGGGTAGCCGACCTTGCCGATGCCGCCCTGGTTGACCGGTGTGTTCTTCCAGGCCAGGTGTGTGAAATGCGAGTCGATGGACACGCCGACGACCTCTACGCCGCGTTTCTTGAACTCTTCCAGGCGGTGATCGAAGGCGATCAGTTCAGACGGGCACACGAAGGTGAAGTCGAGGGGGTAGAAGAACACGACGGCGTATTTTCCCTTGATGTGCTCAGCCAGCGTGAAGTTGTCATTGATGCTGTTGTCGCCCATGACGGCGGCAGTGGTAAAGCTTGGTGCGGCTTTTCCGACGAGAACGGCCATGTGAATTTCTCCTTATTTGGATGGGTTGAATGGGGTTCGAGTAATCCGATAGCTTAATTCAACCGATGCTGAATTTCTATTGCTTGTTGCGAGATTTCGGAATGGATTATTTCAGAACTGCAGCTGCAGCATCGTAGTTCGGTTCAGTGGTGATTTCGTTAACCAGTTCGCTATGCAGCACTTTGTTGTTTTCGTCCAGGACGATCACGGCGCGGGCAGCGACGCCTTCCAGCTTGCTGCTGGCCAAGGCTACGCCGTAATTCTGGAGGAAATCACGGCCGCGCATGGTCGAAAGCGTGGTGACGTTGCTCAGGCCTTCCGCGCCGCAAAAACGTTTCTGGGCAAAAGGGAGGTCCACCGAAATGCATAGCACGACGGTATTGGGCAGGTCGCTTGCCGCCTGGTTGAACTTGCGTACCGAAGTGGCGCAAGTGGGGGTGTCGATGCTTGGGAAAATATTCAGAACCTTGCGCTTGCCGGAAAAGTCGGCGAGGGTGACGTTAGCCAGATCCTGATTTACCAGCGTGAAGTCCGGGGCTGTTTGGCCGGGTTTGAGAAAGTCGCCTGCGACATCGACCGGGTTGCCTTTGAGGGTGACGGTACTAGCCATGTTGGTTCTCCTTGAGACTGTTGTTGTTGAAACCAAACAGACATCATGCGGCAGGCGCCTTGGCAATTCAACAATTAATAAAAAATGGATTTAGAATCAAGGTGTTTCCGTATGCGCCCGGCATCGCTCCGCACTCCCGCGGGAATCGGCATTAGGAGTGATGGCGAGCAGTATCTCGTGCTAGAATCGAGGCTTTAATGCCATCGCTAAATCAACAGGATTTATGGATCAGTTCGCCAAAGAAACACTCCCCGTCAGTCTAGAAGAAGAGATGCGCCGTTCCTACCTCGATTACGCGATGAGCGTGATCGTGGGCCGTGCATTGCCCGATGTGCGCGACGGTCTGAAACCAGTGCATCGTCGCGTGCTGTATGCGATGCACGAGCTTTCCAACGACTGGAATCGCCCCTACAAGAAATCGGCGCGTATCGTCGGTGATGTGATCGGTAAATACCACCCTCACGGCGATACTGCGGTGTATGACACCATTGTTCGCATGGCGCAGGATTTCTCGTTGCGCTACATGCTGGTCGATGGGCAAGGAAATTTCGGTTCGGTCGATGGCGACAATGCCGCCGCGATGCGGTACACCGAAATTCGCATGTCACGGATTGCGCATGAGCTGCTGGCCGATCTCGACAAGGAAACCGTCGACTTCGGCCCGAACTACGACGGTTCGGAGCATGAGCCGCTGATCATGCCGGCTCGTATCCCCAACCTGCTGATCAATGGTTCGTCCGGTATCGCGGTGGGTATGGCGACCAATATTCCACCGCATAACCTGGGCGAGATTATCGATGCCTGCATGGCCGTGCTGGAAAATTCTGACATTACCATCGATGAGCTGATCGATATCGTGCCGGCACCGGACTTCCCGACCGCCGGCATCATCTACGGCACTGTGGGTGTCAAGGAAGGCTATCGCACCGGCCGCGGCCGCGTAGTAATGCGCGCGCGCACCCACTTCGAGGATATCGGCAGGGGCGAGCGTCAGGCCATCATCGTTGATGAGTTGCCGTACCAGGTCAACAAGAAGTCGCTGATCGAGAAGATCGCCGAACTGGTCAACGAAAAGAAGATCGAAGGTATTTCCGACCTGCGCGACGAATCGGACAAGTCCGGCATGCGCATGGTCATCGAACTGAAGCGCGGCGAAGTGCCGGAAGTCGTGCTGAACAACCTCTATAAACAAACCCAGCTGCAAGACACCTTCGGTATGAACATGGTGGCCCTGCTGGACGGCCAGCCGCGCCTGCTGAACCTCAAGCAGATGCTGGAAGCCTTCCTGCGCCATCGTCGCGAAGTCGTTACGCGTCGCACCGTATTCGAATTGCGCAAGGCGCGCGCTCGCGGCCATGTGCTGGAAGGCCTGGCTGTTGCGCTGGCCAATGTGGACGAGATGATTGCGCTGATCAAGGCTGCTCCGACGCCACCAGAAGCCAAGGTAGCGCTGATGGAGCGCACCTGGAAGTCGCCGGTGGTGGAGGAAATGCTCAAGCGCGCCGC
>CAMLME010000051.1 GCA_946481235.1 uncultured Methylobacillus sp.
GTCGATGGGCAGGTTCTTGAATGCGTAGCCGCCTACGCCCACCAGCACCGCCGTCAGCACAAGCATCAGCAGGCGCTGTGTCAGCGCAAATTGAATCAGTCTGGCCAGCATGCTCAGTTACCTGCGCCGATCCAGGCGGCCTTGAGCGCTACCGTGCCACTGACGGCCACTTTTTCCGTACCGCGCAGCGCCCCCGCAATGACCGTTTTTTCCGCCTGTTCAGACAACACGGTCACTTTTATCGGCTTGAAACCGTCAGGGCTCTGGACGAAGACGTAGCTGTTCTGCCCGTCACGCACCACGGCATTGCGCGGAACGCTGAATTGCTTGCCCGGCTCGGCTTTGACCAGGAGCTCGGCTTCGACGAATTGGCCGGGCGACAGCCGGTCGGCATTGCGGGTGATCTCCGCACGTATATGCATCGTCTGGTCGTTCTTGTTGATATTGCGGATCACGGCAATGATCTTGCCTTCCGCTTCGTATTTGGGGATGCGTACCGGCATGCCATTGGTCACCGAGGCCAGGGTTTCGATGGGCGCATGGATTTCCAGCCACAGCGGGTTCAGGTGGCCGATACGGAATAACGGCGTTGCAGGATCGATACGCTGGCCGGCCGTCACCAGCTTTTCCAGCACCTGCCCCGCGATCGGTGCGCTGATGGTCAATCCGCTGGTGAATTCCTGGCGGCTTTCCAGACGCGCGATGGCGGCATCGCTCATGCCGGCAAGCTTGAGCGCCTGACGGCTGTGGGAAAGCGTGGCCGCGAGCTCTTCATGATGGCTCCGGGTGGCGAGATAACGGCGTTCGGCGATGATGCCATCCTTGTGCAGCTCCGCATCGCGATCCAGCATGTTCCTGGCGAGCCGGCTCTGCGTCGCGGCCTGCAGGTAATCGCGTTGCAGCGTGACAAGTTCCGGGCTGCTGATATGTGCCAGCGCCTGGCCTTTTTTGACCGACTGCCCGGCCGCAACATACAGCGCATCGATCAAACCCGGCTGAGGTGTACTCACCACGCGCTCCTGCCCGACCGGCACGACGATTTCGCCCGGCAGCCGGTTACTCGCCAGCCCGGAAGAAACGCCCAGGGGCGACACCGCGATCCCCATCACGCGCTGCTGCGCCGCGGTGACCGGAATAAAATCGGCGGCAATGGCCAAGTTCATCGCATTGGCCGTGATGAGGCCCGCGAAAAAAAATTGTTTGAGATAATTCAAGGCAAGACTCCTGCGGCCTGGTTATAGCGGGCGATATTCCATTTAAGTTGTATCTGGCTGTTGCGCAACGCACGCTCGGCTTCATAGGCCATCGCCTGCACACGCATCAGGTGTACCAGGTCGGTTTCTCCCAACTCGAAAGCCTTGCGTCCGAGACGCAGGCTTTCCTGAGCCAGGCGATGCTGCTCTGCCGCGACGGTGAGCTCCTCCCGGATGACTTCCAGGTTATGTTCGGCTTCATGCATGGCAGCAAGCAACGTCAGCATGCGCTGTTCACGCTCGCTCTCGGCCTGGGCAAGATCCATTTCCGCCTTGGCCAGCAAAGGCGCCGAGCGCACTGCCGCATCGAGTGGAATGCGAACCGCAACGCCCACGCTGCTGTTGTATTCGGCATCAAAGGCGCCGCGTTCCTGACGCGCGTTCAGCATCAATTGCGGATTTTCGCGCTTTTCGACATGCATCAGGTTGCGCTCCTCCTGCGCCAGGGCAATCCTGCGCGCGCTAGCCGCCAGCAGAGGATGGTTATCGTCCGGCTCGGATTTTCCCGCAAGCGCTTCCTCGACCACTGCCGGGATCTGCTTCAGTCCGGTAAGCATCCAGTACCGGTGTTCGGCATGCTTGAGCTCGGCCTGCGCACGCAACACTGCCGTCTGAGCCTGCAAGGTTTCGTTTTGCGCCAGCATGACGTCGGTTTTCGCCATTTCGCCGGCCTGATGGCGGCGCTGCACATCCCGTTCCAGCAACTGCGCAGTGTTCAATCGCTCGGCAGCCAATTCGAGCCGGTTGACATTCATGGCGACATCCCAGAACGCGTCGCGCAATTGCCCGGCCGTTTCCAGCAACAGGCTGGCGCGGCCCGCATCGAGGTTGCTGCGCGCTTCACGCGCAACCGCCTCCCGCGCGGCACGCTGCCCAGGCAGCCACACCGGGAACTCCAGGCCGGCCTCCCATTCGCGCAGGTTGCGGCCGCTCCCGATCACGTCATTCTGATGCCGCATGCTGACTGCGGGGGCACCCGGCAGGGCTGACAGCGCGTGACGGTCACGCGCCTCGACATCAATGGTCCCGGCCCGCAGCAAGGGCTGCTGGGGGTTGCGCTCATAGGCTTTCTGAAGCACGCCGGCCAATGTGAGCGATGGATCGGTCTGAAGCTTTTCGAGTTCCTGCGTATTCCCGCTCGCAGGCAACAGCATCAGCAAGGTGAAAATTGCGGCCAGAAAACCGGCGGCGCGGGGAAGGCCTGAAAATAGAGAAGGTGAAGTCATGCCGGCATCCTATCGGGCGAAGCTTAAAAGTATCTTAAGCTTCTGGAGGCGGCTTGTAATCAAGCAGAATTATTCTGCAAGCTGGCTAACGGCAAGCATGGCGGCACCGATGATGCCCGCTTGGTCATCCGCATGGCTAGGTGTGATACGAATTCTGCCGCGCAGGACGGGTATCAGGTCGGCTTCCAGCCGACGCTCGAAGGCTGGACTCATAAATGGCCAGGCGAGGCTCATGCCGCCGCCGATGATGACATTGGCGACATCCACCACCTTCAGGATATGGGCCAGGGCCTGCGCCAGCTTTTCGCCGGCCATCTCGAATGCCGCCAGTGCATGCGTATCGCCCGAACTGGCCAGGGCGGCGATTTCGAATGTTTCCATGGTCAAGCCGGTGGATTCGAAATAGCTGAGCGCAACGCCGCTGGCAGACGAATAGCGTTCCATGCAACCTTGATTACCGCAACCGCACAGGCGCCCGCCCGGCTCGACGATGATGTGCCCGACTTCCATGGCAACGCCATGCTCGCCGGGAAAGGGTCTGCCGCGATGGATAAGCCCGCCGCCGACACCGGTGCCAAGACCGAGATAAATCAAATCCGGAACGTCCAGCCCGGCCAGTGCATATTCACCGTAAGCGGCGGCCAGCGCATCGTTTTCGACGATGACCGGCACGCCGAGGCTTTTACGCAAAGGTGTAACCAGATCGATATCGCGCAAACCGGGAAGATTGGGAGATTGTGAAATGCAGCCGGTAATCGGGTCGATGAAACCGGGGAACCCGATCCCGACGCCGGCGATCTCGGGAAAACTCTGCATTGTGGCGGCCAGGGATTCGGACAATGCCGCGTGGATGGCCGGCAACGCCACTGCCGGCGGATTCTCGCGGCACAGCCGCGAGAAATCGGCATGGATGCGCTGTTCGTGGATAATCTTCAGGCCATCGACGACGCCGATGCGCAGATTGGTACCGCCGACATCGACGCCGATCAGCATCGCTTACTCGATCCCCAACTCAACATCGACGCCCTTCTCGATCGCATTCATGTGCCAGGTCAATTCCAAGGTCACGGCCTGCATGATTTTCTCGAAGCCGGCTTCGGACTGCGAAACGCTGAAATGCGGCCAGGTATTCAGCAGGCATGGCACGCTGCTGGACAGTTTTAGCACGCCGCCCAGCACCTCGTCTTCCAGCATCAACTCCTTCATGGAGGCCAGGCGCAACGGCTGGGCGAAGCCGCCGGGAATATCCGGGCCGATGCGAAAGCGTCCGGCCGGGCCGTCACAGCTGGGCATCGCCAGATTTATTTGGATCCTGAAAATACCGCCGTGCACTTTTGCGAAACGGTACGCCACCTGCAGGCTGCTGCCCTTGAGCGCGATTTTCTTCGTCACCCGACCGTGACCCAATGCGCCGGAAAACCCGACTGCTGCCGTTTTCCCGCCCCTGGCCGCTTCATATATCAGCGGGTGGCTGGCGGCGCCGTCACGTTCCGACCAGCTATCCCGGAACAGCGTCAGGCCGTTACTGTCGGTCGCCAGATCGTCGGCAAAAATCTCGTGCTTGTACATGACCCGCTCATGCGGGTTGGCGATGCCTTCGCCGCTGTATCCATGCTCCGGGTTGGCGTGCACCTTGCGGTGGTAATGTTCGGTCTGGCGCGCCAGGGTATCGCCGAAATTGTGCGCAAGCTTGTAGGCATCCAGCTCGCAAATCGAGGCCGAGCCATCCAGCCTGACCACCGCCTGCAACTGACCGTTCTGCAGGAAAAGTTCGTCGTTACCGTCCAGGTCGAGATCGATCTGGCTGCGTTCCGGACGTGGTGTAATCCTGTCGAGCATCCCTTCCAGCCGCACGATGGCGTTATAAATCGCCCGCCGCAAGTGCGGCAGATACAGGCCGCCGAACAAGCCATGCCAATAGGCATCGTTGGCCTGCGCTTCGTAAAGCTCGTGCAGCATCTCGGGCGTTTTTTGCTTCTCGGGCAAGGCGTGATAGCGCGCAGACAATGCCAGCATGCGTTTGTGCATCCAGTTGGATTCGGGAAACCGCATGAAGAAGTTGCGCCATATCCCGCCGCGCACGAAGGGCTTGGTCGTTTCGTAACGGCCGTTGTGTTTTTCCTGCTCGACCAGATCGGCGTAGTGATGTGCCGCCGGGACGGGAAGCGTCCATTCGTTCATTTCGATGTAAGAAGTCGTCGGCAGGTAGACCACGCCGCGGGTCTTGGCACCGGCATGATAATCGCAATAACGCATCGGCTGAATGATGTCCGAGTTGAGCACGCCTTCGATGAAATCCTTCAGCCAGCCGCGTTCGTAGACCCAGGAATAGGTTTCCGGCCAGATGCCGAATTTCTCGATGTCGTCGAAATAAACTGCGGCTGCCTGCCCGCTCTCGTCCGCCAGGCTTTCCAGATACGCGACGACCTCATTTGCCGGCGAAAAAGGCAACCGGTAGCGCAGCGCTTCGGAAATCGGGTAAAGATCGAGCTGGCGACCGTCTTCCTCGGTAGTGAAATAGCCGTTCAGGACGGACTGCTCCTTGCCTGCGCAAAGAAAGTGGTAATCGTCGACCGTCACGTATTGGATGCCTGCATCGCCCAGCGAAGGCACCACGGAAGATTCCCACACGCGTTCGGTCAGCCACGCGCCTTGCGGACGCTGGCCCAGCTTCTTGTGCAGGTAATCGGAAAGTTTGTCGATCTGGCCGACCCGGTCAGTCGACGGAATCGCAGCCAGCACGGGTTCGGTATATCCAGCGCCGAAGAGTTCCGCCTGCCCGCGCTTGACCATATCCTTGAGCAACTGCATGTCCTGCGGGTAATGCTGGAGCATGTAGTCGAGCAGCCAGCCGCTCAGGTGAATTGCGAAATGAAAATCCGGGTAGCGATGCAGCACCTGCAAAAAGGGGCCATAGCACCGGAGATGTGCATCGTCGAGGACGTGCGTGAAATTGCCGACAGGCTGGTGCGCATGGACCCCAAGCAGCAATGCGACTGATTTAGCCATTTACCTGATCCTTTATTTATTATTCGTCTGTCTAAAGCAAATTTCTTACAGCAATATTTATTCCCGGTTATTCCTGTCCACGCCGCATGGCTCCGCCCGCTTCCGGGTCGCCGCCACCGACACTGATAATATTCTCCAAGACCTTGGGCACAGGCAACTTGAGCAAACGGTAGAGATTGGTCAGGTTGCGTCGATAGAGCCTGTCGAAACTTGCGACGCTATGCGCCGAGTTGTAATCGCCGAACCACCAGAACCAGTCCGAGCCCTCGCAGTCAGCCAACTGCCTTTCGGCAAGGGCTTTTTCTTCCTCGGTGAGCTGTTTCCCGGCCATGACACGGTCAAAGCTTTTCTTGGCCTCGCACAAGAGATCCCAACCGCGATTCTTGTCGGGTGAACCGATCCATGTGCTGAATGTGCCGTACACCCAGCTCCCGGCACTGACGCAAGACAACGGTTCCACCGGAATATTCGCGTTCCGGAAGACACCGGATTTCGATGTGGACTTCTTGGCGGGAATTTGCGCACAGAAATCCGCAACCTCACTGAAGGTAGTTAGCTCAATACCGGGATGATCGGCAAGATCGGCATAAAGCTGAGACAGGAAATAATAGGCATTGTAAGGATAGTATTCCCACGCGTTTTCCCCATCCAGGATTACGCTGACCACAGGCGATACCGAAGGGTCCGACTGGCTACGGATACGTTCCAGAGCCATGACGAAATCCTTGACCGCTTCGTCGCCATGCCATTTGGAATACTCGAAACCGATCTTGTCGGACAGCAAATCATCGCGGAAGAAGCAGGTAATTTCATGGCTGCCGTCCGACAGCCGATAGGGCCGATACAGGTACTGTTGGCGGTCGGGCAAGGGTGTTTCGCCGTAAGCGCGGTGCAGACTGTTGCCGAGTACGCCTTCGCCGGTTGCGGCCCATTGAATACCTTTTTCCGCCAGCAGCATCAATGCATCCTGGGAAACGCCGCCCTCTGCCGGCCAGATGCCCTTGGGCTCCTGACCGAAGCGACGGGCATGGCTTGCAAGCGCGGCATCAATGTGGGCCTTGGCGCGCGCCAAGCCGCCGGGATAACGCTCGTTCTCCGGCAGAACCACGTTTGGCATGGTGTCGCGCGCGGTGTTGAAGTCGAGCAACAAAGGCAGGATGGGATGGCAATCCGGCGTACTCGAAATCTCGATCTGGCCCTTTTCTGCCAACGCGCGGTAGCGCGGAATGATGCCGCTGATCAACTCGCCCATCAGCGCGAAGAGCTCCATCCGGTCTTCGGCAGTAAACAGGTTTCCCTTGGCCATCAATGCGACGACCAGTTCGTTCTCACGACGCACGCTCTCGCCGGTCCAGGCCAGGTGATACCACATCAGCAAATCCAGCATGTACTGGTCGGAAAGGTACTCGAAGGCATCCTCGCCCCGCGCTTCCAGCATTTTGAACATGTCATACAAATGCAGATAAGACGGAAACGGCGCGATCAGCTTGGTATGGTTGCTCTTGAAACAGCTTTCGATGATCAGGGCGCGCTGTTCAGTAGTCAGCGGCACCCCTTCTTCGATCAGGAACAAGGCGAGCAAAGGATCGCGAATATTGTTTTCAGCGAATTGACGGGTGTAATCCTCCAGCTGGTCCAGCAGCACAGGCACGAAATTGAAGCTGGCCTTGGCTTTTGGATTCTGTTCCAGGTGGTACGCCATGTCGGTGTAATCCTTGATGGCATGCAGGTACGTCCATGGCAGGATGAATTCGCCGGTCAGGTAATCCCGATAATCCGGCTGATGCATATGCCAATAGAGGTTCAGGTACAGTTTGCGGTTTTGCGGCATAGTTTCACACTGAATTCACATTGAACGGCTAAGGGGTTGCCTCACGGAGGCAACCCGGGGATGAAGGAACGAGAAAAACTATCTTGCCTGATGCAGGCTGTGACCGAGCATGTCGGGCGTCACGAGCACGACGCCCCTCTCTGATACATGAAAACGTTTACGATCTTCGTCGTGATTGACACCAATTTGCATACCCTCAGGGATGCGCGCGCCTTTATCGATGACAACCTTTCTCAGCACAACGTTCCGACCGATTTCGACATTAGGCAGAATCACCGAGTCCTCGATGTCGGAATAGCTGTGCACGTGCACATTGGAGAACAGCACCGAGCGGCGCACGCATGCCCCGCTGATGATGCAGCCACCCGACACCAGTGTATCCACCGCCTTGCCGCGCCGCTCGTCATTGTCGAACACGAACTTTGCCGGTGGCAGCTGCGCCTGATACGTCCAGATCGGCCAGGATTCATCGTACATATTGAGTTCCGGCGTCACCTTGATCAGCTCCATATTGGCTTCCCAATAAGCATCCACGGTACCGACATCGCGCCAGTAGTGTTTGCCTTCGCTGCTGTTGACGCAACTGTCTGCGAAGCGATGCGCATAGACGCGGTACTTGCTGATCATGTGGGGAATGATGTCATGGCCGAAATCATGCGAGGAGTCGGGATCATCCGCATCGCGGATCAATTGCTCGTACAGGAATGCCGCATTGAAGACGTATATGCCCATGCTGGCCAGGGACTGCGTCGGGTCGCCCGGAATCGTATCCGGCGTCGGGGACTTCTCAATGAAGCGAATTACGCGATCCTCCTCATCCACGCCCATCACACCAAACGCAAACGCCTCTTCAACCGGGACGTTGAGGCAGGCCACCGTCATGTCGGCCTTGTTGCGCACGTGCGCAGCCAGCATCTGGCCGTAATCCATCTTGTAGATATGATCGCCGGCCAGAATAAGTACGTATTCCGAACCCATGTTACGAAGAATGTCGAGATTCTGAAACACCGCGTCCGCGGTACCTTTGTACCATTCCTCCTCGACACGCTGCTGCGCCGGCAGCAATTCGACGAACTCATTGAACTCGCCGCGCAGGAAACCCCATCCGCGCTGAATGTGCTGAATCAGGCTGTGCGCCTTGTATTGGGTGACGACGCCGATGCGCCGGATACCGGAATTGATGCAGTTGGAAAGCGGAAAATCGATGATGCGAAACTTGCCGCCAAAAGGTACCGCAGGCTTTGCGCGCCAGTTGGTCAAATCCTTCAAACGAGAGCCCTTCCCGCCGGCAAGGATAAGCGCTACGGTATTTTTTGTAAGCGCGCTAACAAAACGGGAAGATGATAAATCCTGCTGCATTTTTGCCTCTCCTGATTTATAGTTGGGCATGGTAGGGTCTATAGATGTGGCTTGGCGCCTGTATCTGAGCCGGTTGGATTCCATTATAGACACGGTTTTCACCTCCGATCCAGCATAATTCTTTCACAACGCGAAGTGAACCTCATGGCACAAAAGCACGATCCACAATTGGCTTTGATTCTGGAAGCGCGCCATCATAACCCTTTTGCCTGGCTGGGCTTGCAAACCGATGGCGAACAGCCTCTCTTCCGCACTTTTCTGCCGCATGCCAGTCGCGTCTGGCTGCAGATCAACAGCGGCTGGGAAGAACTCAAGCGCACGAATGCAAACGGCCTGTTCGTCTGGAGCGGGAAGGAGCAGCAACCTAACCGCCCCTGTCTGCTGCGCATCGAGCAGGATGGCCACACGTTTGAGCGCCATGATCCTTATTCATTAACCAGTCTAATTTCATCCCACGACCTGCATCTTTTCGGCGAAGGCCGCCTGCTCCAGGCCTACCAAATGCTGGGGGCGCATCTCGCCGAAAACCAGGGCGTCCCCGGCGTCCAGTTCGCGGTCTGGGCTCCGAATGCTGAACGCGTCAGCGTCATCGGCGACTTCAATCGCTGGGATGGCCGCGTGCACCCCATGCGCGTCCATGGTTCCAGCGGCGTATGGGACATTTTCATTCCAGGATTGACCGCAGGCGACTTCTACAAGTTCGAAATCCGTAATCGCCATAGCGGTCATCTGCTTGTCAAAACTGATCCCTATGGCGCTTCTTTCGAGATGCGCCCCGGTACGGCGGCTCGCGTCACGGATCGAGTTTCCTACACCTGGGATGATAGTCGCTGGCTGGAAAAACGGGCTTCCGCGGATTGGCTGCGCGACCCGATGAACGTCTACGAGGTACACCTCGGCTCGTGGAAGCGCGGACCCGGAAACCGCTATCTTAACTATCGCGAACTGGCCGACCAGTTGGTGCCCTATGTCAAGGAGCTGGGCTTTACGCACATCGAGTTGATGCCAATCAGCGAACATCCGCTGGACGAATCCTGGGGCTATCAGACCACCGGCTATTTCGGCGTAACCAGCCGCTTCGGCACCCCGGACGATTTTCGCGCCTTCGTCGATGCCTTTCATGAAGCCGATATCGGCGTGCTGCTCGACTGGGTACCGGGGCACTTTCCCAAGGACAGCTGGGCATTGGCGCGCTTCGATGGCACGGCATTGTATGAGCATGAAGATCCGCGCCTGGGCGAGCATCAGGACTGGGGCACGCTGATTTTCAACTACGGCCGCAACGAAGTACGCAACTTCCTGTTAGCCAACGCGCACTACTGGCTTAACGAATTCCATATCGACGGGCTGCGCGTCGATGCCGTTGCCTCCATGCTTTACCTCGACTACTCGCGCAAGCACGGCGAATGGCTGCCCAACAAATTCGGCGGGCGCGAGAACCTGGAAGCCATCGACTTTCTCAAGGAACTGAATGTCATGGTGCATGACGAGTTCCCGGGCGCCCTGACCATCGCCGAGGAATCCACCGCCTGGCCGATGATTTCTCGCCCCGTATATCTCGGCGGGATCGGTTTCTCGATGAAGTGGAACATGGGCTGGATGAACGACACCCTCGCCTACTTCGCTCAGGACCCCGTGCATCGCCGCTACCACCACAACCAGCTCACCTTCGGCCAGCTCTACGCCTACACCGAAAACTTCGTACTGCCGTTCTCGCACGACGAAGTGGTGCATGGCAAAGGCTCGTTGCTGGACAAGATGCCGGGCGACGCGTGGCAGAAGTTCGCCAACCTCCGCCTGCTCCTAACCTACCAGATGACCTATCCGGGGAAAAAACTGAATTTCATGGGCAACGAAATCGCCCAGGGCCTGGAATGGCGCGCCACTTCAAGCCTGGAATGGCAGTTGCTGGACATCCAGTGGCATCAGGGAGTGCAAAAACTGACAGGCGACCTCGGCAAACTGTATGCCGGCACGCCGGCCCTGCACGAGCTGGATTTTTCCCATGAGGGTTTCGCCTGGATCGATTGCCACGATGCCGATCAATCCATCATCAGCTATCTGCGTCGCTCGGCCAATGGGGAATATGCGGTTGTGCTGCTGAATTTCACCCCGGTTCCGCGCCGGGGCTACCGCATCGGCGTACCGGAACCTGGTTATTATCGCGAGCTGCTGAATAGCGACGCGGCCTGTTACGGCGGCGGCAACATGGGTAACGGCGCAGGAGTAGCCTCCGAAGCATTGAGCTGGATGGGCTATCCGCACTCTATAGTAGTTACCCTGCCGCCACTCGCGGGTATAATTCTGAAACGCGAAATTTAAGATCAAGTAAAAACATAATCTGAAACCATGTCCCGATTGACCGAATCCGCCACTTGGCAGCAATTGGTCGCGCATCAGCGCGCCGTTGCACCCCTACACATGCGCGACATGTTCGCCGCAGATCCAGCACGATTCGACAAGTTTTCATTGAAGTACAACGACATCCTGCTGGATTTCTCAAAAAACCGCATTACCGATGAAACGCTGCCATTGCTATTCCGGCTTGCACGCGAATGCAACGTCGAAGAATGGCGCGACCGCATGTTCAGCGGTGAAAAGATCAACATCACTGAAAACCGCGCTGTGCTGCATACCGCATTGCGTAACCGTTGCGACCGTCCGGTCCTGGTCGACGGCAAGGATGTCATGCCGGAAGTCAACCGCGTACTGGAACAAATGCGCGACTTCACAGAACGCGTCCGTCATGGCGTCTGGCGCGGCTATACCGGCAAACCCATCACCGACGTCGTCAATATCGGCATCGGCGGCTCCGATCTCGGCCCGTTCATGGTGTGCTCCGCACTCAAGTCCTATAGCCGTTCGGACCTGCGCGCGCATTTCGTCTCGAATATCGACGGCGCACATCTGGGCATGACGT
>CAMLME010000052.1 GCA_946481235.1 uncultured Methylobacillus sp.
CCGTTTTGCAGCTTGTAATTGAGCGGCACAATGCTGCCGTCCACCTTGGCGCCGCGCGTGCGATGGCCGAGGTCGGTGTGCAGCGCGTAGGCGAAATCTAGTGGGGTTGCGCCCTTGGGCAGATCGATGACCTTGCCCTGCGGCGTCAACACGTAAACCTGATCCTGAAACAACTCGCTACGGAACTGCTCGAGCATGTCGCCCTGTTCCGCGACCTCGTCCTTCCACGCCAGCAATTGCCGCAGCCAGGCGATCTTGTCGTCGAAACCGGCATCGGACTTGCCGCCTTCCTTGTAGCGCCAGTGCGCCGCGACGCCCAGCTCCGAGTGCTGGTGCATCTCGTAGGTGCGTATCTGCACTTCCAGCGCAAGGCCGCGGGGGCCGCTCACTGCCGTGTGTAGCGAGCGGTAGTTGTTGCTCTTGGGGCGCGCGATGTAATCATCGAATTCGCCCGGGATGGGCTGCCACAGGTTATGGATCATCCCGAGCGCCGCGTAGCAATCCTTCACGTCATTTACCAGGATGCGCACGCCGCGCACGTCGTAAAGCTCGCTGAAGTCGAGGTGCTTGCGCTTCATCTTGTTGACGATGCTGTAGATGTGCTTGGGTCGCCCCGCCACTTCGCCGGCGATGCCGGCCTGTTGCAGCTCGCCCTTCAATTGCGCTACCACATCGGCAATGTACTGCTCGCGATCCACGCGGCGTTCGTCCAGCAGCTTCGCGACTTCCTTGTAGAGCTGCGGCTCGCGGTAACGCATTGCGAGGTCTTCCATTTCCCACTTGATCTGCCAGATGCCCAGCCGGTTGGCGAGGGGCGCGAAGATGCCTTCCGTTTCATGTGCAATCAGCCGCTGGTGTTCAGCACTGGCACCGGACAGGCAGCGCAGCGTCTGCGTGCGTTCGGCCAGCTTGATCAGCACGACGCGAATATCTTCCGCCATCGCCAGCAGCATCTTGCGCAGTGCTTCGATCTGCTGGTCGCCATTGCGGCCTTCCTGCATGTGCAGGCTTTCCAGCTCGCTGAACTCCTGGATCTGTTCCATGTGCGAAATGCCGTCGACCAGCCGTGCGACATTGGCACCGAAACGTTCCTCGATCTTCGGTCTCCAGTCGTCGAGAAAATCCGGGACTGCGTGCAGTACTGTGGCGATGATGGTCTCGGCGTCCATGTTGAGGCCGATGAGTATGGTCGCGGCGCCCAGCGCATGCTGAATGAGCGGCGTGCCGGTCAGCTCGACCTGTCCGGCATAGAGCGGTGCCGCGAGATCGCAGGCCTGGCGGATCGCTTCGACGTCATCCGGTGAAAAATGTCCGGTCAGGGAATCCAGCCAGGCTTGCTGATCGCTGCTGTCGTTGACGGGTAAGGGAATGCGGTGATGTACGGAAACCATGGTACGTATTATGAGGAATTAGCGCGACAAGAGACAGTGCAATGCCTCAGCCCTCGAGCTTTTTTGCCAGCTCCAGTAGTTCATCGCCCCGTTCCAGCCCGTCGATGAAACGCTGGGGAATGCCTTCCAGCCCCACTTGCGCACCGACGAGCGCCCCGGTCAACATGGCACGGGCCATATTCTGCCCGCCGCCATTGATTGCATGCAGGACGGCAGACTCGAAATCGCCAGGGAAGCGGGCCGCAAGATAATAGGCCGCCGGGAGCTGGTGATAGATGGCGCACGGCATGCCATAGACGAGAGAGACTTTCCACGCTGGCTCGATGCGGATATCCGGGTCTAGCGCCGCCCGTGCGATAAAGGCCGGCGTCAGCAAGGCATCCGGTGATGAAAATTTTCCGGCGCGCGGCGGATCGGGATCGCCGGGGCGCGGCGGCGCCAGGTTTGCCCCGGTCACGGCATGAAACGGAATTTCACCGCTCTTGACCAGCTGCATCAGCGTATCGGAGATTTCCGGCGTCAGTGGCTCACCGAGCACCAGCCGGGAAAGCACGAGACAATAAGCCGTCGTCATGGCAACAATGGCTTCGTCCGCTTGCGTGAGCAGGCAATTCGAGGAAACAAACTCGGCGACCTTGTGCGGCTCTTTCGCATAGCGAATTGCCAGGGCCAGAGCCCGTTCGGCAGCTTCCGTGGTATCGGCATGGCCGCCAGTCTCGTTCCAGGACCTCTTCTGCTCCACCCTGCGGCGCCAGGCCTCGCGGATTGACTGGCTGGTGTAGCCGCCAGGGCCTTGCGCAGGCATACCATCGAGTTGCGGGAACAGCTCATCATCAAGGCGGCGTGTGAAGTCGTCTTCCCGGTATTCCCCGTTGTCCGCGAGTGACTGCAGCAACATGACAAGGATCAGGCCGCTCTGCGACAACTGACCGGCTTTCATGCCGCCGTGATAACGGTCCGCCCGCGGCGTGGTGTAATCCGAGACCCAGGGCCCGTAATCGCGCCGCATCGCTTCAAGATCGTAATACCAATGGCATCCCAAACCGAGCGCATCGCCGATAAGCGCGCCCATGACGGCACCAGAAGCTCGATCCATTTTGTGACCTCTTTTCATTATGAAAGCAGTATGACCTCGTAGTGCATTGAAGTATCCATGAAATCATCCAAGGGAACTTTACGCAATGCGAAACTCCTAACCTGATTCATGCAGAACGCGCGCATGCGCATTCTTTCTACCAGTGCTGACGGGAAGGCTTGCTTCCGCACTTCAAGCCGCATATGCGACAAGCCCGTAGCAATTCCCGGTCGACGCCCACCATGTCACAGGAGAAGTAAATTGAGCACAATCACGACCAAGGACGGCACAGAGATTTACTACAAGGATTGGGGAGACGGCCAGCCTGTCGTTTTCAGCCACGGCTGGCCGCTCAATGCGGATAGCTGGGAATCGCAGATGGAATACCTGGCGTCTTGCGGTTATCGCTGCATCGCCCACGACCGGCGCGGGCATGGCCGCTCCAGCCAGCCATGGAACGGCAACGACATGGACACGTATGCCGACGACCTGGCGCTGCTGATCGAAACACTGGAACTCAATGACACCGTGCTCTTCGGGTTTTCCGCCGGTGGCGGTGAAATCGCGCGCTACATCGGTCGTCATGGTACCGGCCGCATTGCGAAGGCCGGGCTGATTGCCGCTGTCCCGCCGCTGATGTTGCAAACCGCGAGCAACCCGGACGGGCTGCCTGTCGAGACTTTCGACAAGTTGCGCGCAGCATCCCTGGCAAATCGTTCGCAACTTTATGAAGATATTGCCGCCGGGCCGTTCTTTGGATTCAACCGGGAAGGCGCGCATGTCATCGAGGGGCTGGTCGAACGGTTCTGGTTATACGGCATGCAGGCCGGGCACAAGAGCACGCTGGATTGCATCAAGGCATTCTCGGAAACGGATTTCACCGACGACCTGCTGAAATTCGACATCCCGACGCTGATCCTGCACGGCGATGATGACCAGATCGTGCCTTTCCGCACCTCTGCGCTTGCGTCAGCCAACCTCGTCAAGCATGCCACGTTGAAGGTCTATCCTGGCGCACCCCACGGCCTGCTGGATACGCACAAGGAGCAGGTCAACAACGACCTGCTCGCGTTTCTCAGGGCATAAGCCTTATCGATTATTACTCGAGAGGTATCAGGGGCTCTCGGAGGCGGTCCGTAACGTGGAATTGCCTTCCAGGCTGGCTTCTTCCCGACGTGCCACACCCAGCGTATCGAGCAGCTTCCCCATGTCGGCCATCAAGCGGTATTGCGCGAAGCGCTCCTCGTACTGCCCCGTGATGTAATCGGTACGGGCCGTGTACAGCTCGTTTTCCGAATCGAGCAGATCCAGCAAGGTACGCTGGCCGATGCTGAACTGCTTGGCATAGGCATCGCGTGTCAATGCCGTGGCATCGGCATGTGCCTTGAGGCGCGGCAGCCGGTCCTTGGCCGTTTCCAGTGAATTCCACGACAAACGCGTACTTTCTTCGATCTGGCGCTTGGTGCGGTCCACCACGGCCAGCGCTTCCTTGTTGAGAAAGCGCGTTTCGCGGACGCGCGCCTGATCCGACCCGCCGCGGTAAAGGTTGTACTTCATGCGCAGCATCGCGTAGGCATCGTTGTTGCGGTAATCCACGCCGTCCAGATTATCGTTGGCGCTGGCTCCCAACTCGAGATCCAGGCGTGGTTTGAAAGGCGCATCCGCCGCCCGCTCGCTGGCCAGGGCTGCCTCGTAATTGGCAATGGCGGCCTGCATCGCCGGATGACCGGAAAATGCCGTCGCGATCGTGTCATCCACGCTTACCGGGAACAGGTCGCAGGAAACCTCGTCAGCCTTTTCCAGATCCTGCGGCACACTGCCCGTGACGCGTTGGAAGCTGATTTTCGCTTCCCGCAGGTTGGCTTCAGCAGAGGCCAGATTAGCTTGCGCAAGCGACAGACGTGCCTGGGCCTGTTCCAGATCGGCCTGGCGTGCCACACCGCTATCGGTACGCATCTTGATCTGCTCGTACGTTTTTTCATGCGCGGCCAGGTTGTCCTGCGTCAGGGCCAGCAGTTCCTGGAAACGCAAGACCTCCAGGTAAACCTCGACAGCGCGCAGACCAGTACGCTCCGACGTATCGCCGACCTGGCTTGCCGCCGCCGCGACCCGTGCCTCGTTGCGTTCTACTTCATTCTTGACGGCATATCCGTCGTACAGCATTTGCGACAATGTCAGGCTGGACTCACGCCGTGTGAGGGTGTCGCTGCCCGGCCGGGTCGAGGTATTTTCGCTCCACTCCCGACCGATACCCGCAGCCACATCCACCTTCGGGTAATACCCGCCGCGCGCCTGATCCACCGTCTTGTTGGCCGAAAGGCGGCGATTGACATCGATCATCACATCAGGACTGCTTTGTATGGTTTGATCGACCGTTTCCTTCAGCGATTGCGCAAACACCGGCTGCTGGGAAACCAGCAGCCCCCCAATAACAACAAACCCCCATGAAATTTTATTCATCATCGATTCTTTCAGAATTTGCTATCGCACATTGATATCGACGCGCCGATTTTTCGGCTCTTTGGTGTTGTCTGGCGTTTTCACCAGTAACTCGTGCTCGCCTTTGCCGGAAATCTGGATGTTCTCGGCCGGAACGCCCAGCTTTATCAGGCTCTTCCGGACCTTTTCCGCACGCTTGACCGACAATGTCTGGT
The DNA here is from genome assembly GCA_946481235.1 of uncultured Methylobacillus sp. Next base: position 5,121 of record CAMLME010000052.1, read on the forward strand.
TACGCTTTGCAGGGCCCACGGTATCAGTGTGTCCGACAATCAATATCTCGGGCGCCTGGCGTTCGACAAAACTGCGATAGATATTCTCGGCTTCGGCCTTGGATTCGGCTGTCAACTCATCCTTGCCCAACAGGAAATACAGCGTGGCAGCGACAGGCGGCTTGGGTAACGCATCCACGGCAGAACCGAACAGTTCACGCATCTGCGCCTGGTTGCCCACGAATGCCTTCTGTTCTTCACCGGCGAGCGACATGGCGCTGTAATCGCCATGCAGCACGGCGTTCTTGCCGTCCTTGAAAATGACATCCACCGTACCGACTTTGCCGCCTTCTTCCGGCATCACCATATAGATCTCGGTGACTGCAGGAGGCAATGGCTTGGGCGGCTCCTCACAAAAGGGAGATTTACCTTCCTTGGGTTGGTAAGCAGCGATTTGTACTTCGGAGGGCTGCCTGGCAGGGGCGAAAGAATTCACGAACGAGCTGTAACCGGCGCAGCCGGTAATGCTCGTCGATACCAGCAACAGCACAAGCGCCTTGCTCATGCGATTCATGGCTTGGCCTCTTGTGCGGCTTCAGGCTCGTCCACCTTCACCGAAAACTCGGTACCGCGCACAGCCAGGATTGCCGCGGGGGTTTTGACTTTCAGCGCACCGGGCGTTTTTTGCGTCAGCTTTCCCGAAATGACGGACAAGGTTCCTTTTTTCATCGAGACATCGAAGTTGCCATCGTTGGTATTCGAGTCGAACACAAACTTGTCCAGGGCCAGCACTGAGTTGGGACCAGCAGAAATACGCGAATCGTCGGCGAAGAGCATACCGACCGATCCATCCTTGCCGGTAATGACCTTATCCGTTTGGAAAACAGAATCCCCAACCGCAGGAGTAATGATTTTTCCGCCACGCTCGATGGCAACCTGGCCTGAAATGGTCTTGATTTTGCCGATACCGTCGGCTTGTGCAGAAAATGCCGCCAAGGTCAGCACGAGCAGCATTGCACCCTGAATATATTTCATCATGATTAACCCCTTGAAATTATTTAACGGAAAATCATTATTCTTAAACTGAATAATGGGAATGTATTACCGATACATTTTCTAAACCATCCCGCATATGGGGTATTTTTATAGTTAAACGAGCATCGCTTTCAGGTAACTGGAGCCGATATTCATGCAATCGAAGGCGTGCAGGCCGAGTTCATTCGCCAGATCGACGCAAACATCGATGCCGCGGCTGCTATTGCCTCGCTTATCCAGCCTGGGCGAATAACTGGCCAGCCCGATCTGGCGATTCACCACGGCCATCACTCCGCCCGCGACGCCGCTTTTTGCAGGCACGCCCACACGGTATGCCCACTGGCCGGAATAGTCGTACATGCCGCAGGTAAACATGATGGAAAGCATGTTCTTGACGGCCTCGATGTCATAAACCTCCTCGCCGGTGAGCGGGTTTTTACCCAGGTTGGCCAGGGTCGCCCCCATCACCGCAAGGTCGCGGCAATTCACCAGGATGGAACACTGCTTGAAATAGAGATCGAGTGCCGGCTCCACCTCCTCATGAACCATGCCGAAATTCAGCAACAGATGGGCAATCGCACGATTGCGGTGGCCAGTTCTGGATTCCGATTGATATACAGCCTCGTCCACCTTGAGCGATCGGCCGGCGGCGGCACTAAAGCGTGCCAGCAAACGTTCCAGCGCCTCATCGCCATAGCGCTGGTACAACAGGGCCGAGACAGTAATGGCTCCGGCATTGATCATGGGGTTGAATGGGCGATTGGTACCGCCTTCCAGCTGGATGGAGTTGAAGGCATCGCCGCTGGGTTCAACGCCCACATGCTTCGCTACCTTGTCATGCCCATATATTTCCAGTGCCATCCCGAATGTGAACGGCTTTGAAATCGACTGGATCGTGAACGGTTGCCTGGAATCCCCTACTTCGTAGACCTTCCCGTCTGCCGTGACTACACAAATGCCAAAATCGTCCGGGTTAGCCTTTCCTAACTCCGGTATGTAAGTTGCGACCTCTCCATCATTATTTTCTGCATGCTTGTTATGCAGCTCTTCTATCAGCTCTTGCAACCTATGCTTTTCCATATTTCCATCCCCTGAACAGCAACTGACCGGATGCAGTCCACATTTCATCCTTTCCCCAGGCTTTTCTTGTTTATTGCCAAGGCATGAATCTTGCAAGCAATACTTGTGCCACGAAAAAGGGTATTGTCGATGAGGCAGAAAACTGGGATAACGTCAAATATCTGACAACCTATTGACGAAAAAGATGAATTTTAATGCACCAAAAAAGTGCGAGGCACCAATTTAAGGCTTTTAAAAAGCCGAAAATATGCATCACAATTCGAGGCAGACTTCAGGGTTAATTATTAGGCTGACATATATTTTGAAATAGACGGCGCGATAACAAACACCTACATGAAATCAATAAAAACCCGGTTACTGGATATTGCGCCCTACTTCAGCGGCTGGCCGGCGCCTGTGGGTTTACTCTTGTTGATCGGCCTGCATTTCTTCGGCGCCCTCCCTTACCAGGACACGCTTCGCACCCTTTCTTTCGACCTGTACCAGATCGCCCAGCCGCGGGAGCGCATTTCTGCGCCGGTGCTGATTGTCGATATCGATGAAGAAAGCCTGCAAAAATATGGCCAGTGGCCATGGCCGCGCAGCCTCCTCGCGCAAATGCTGGATCGTCTCTGGCAAATGGAACCGGCAGCCGTGGCATTCGACATCATCATGCCTGAGCCGGACCGTGCCTCCCCTTGCCTGGTAACGCAATACATTCCTCAAATCGACCCGGGACTGGTACGGCAGATATGCAAGCTTCCCAGCAACGATAGCCTGCTGGCGGCGTCGTTGCGACAGGGCAACTCTGTGCTGGGAGTGGCCGGCATCGACAGTGACGCCCCCGCAATCATCCGCGCTCCGCCGATGCGCATGCTGGGCGGGAACCCCAAAGGCATGCTGCGCCATTTCACGACAGCGTTAACCAATGTGCCGGAACTGGAAGAAGCGGTTTTCGGTCACGCGATCCTGAGCACCGACATCGAACGGGGCATCGTCAGGCGTGTCCCGCTGGTGGCTTCGGTCGCCGACACAGTCATGCCCTCCCTGTCGCTTGAGGTCCTGCGCGTGGCAAGCGGCAGCCCGAGTTTCACCGTTAAAAGTGCGCCGGGCCGCGTGGAGGCCGTCGGCATCCAGGACCTGATGGTACCCACCCAGAAAGATGGCTCCATCTGGGTGCATTACAGCCCGCACGACCCCTCCAGGTTTGTTTCGGCCGCAAGAATCCTCGACGGCAGCCTGGAACCCGACTTTCTTAAACAGAAACTGATACTCGTCGGCTTTTCGGGGTTGGGACTGGTGGACTTTCCCAGCACGGCCCTGGGCGATCGCGTGCCCGGCGTGGAGATCCATGCCCAGATCCTGGAATCCATTTTCGACGGCACCACCCTGCTGCGCCCTTCTTGGGCGCTGTGGGCTGAAGGCAGCGTCATGCTGGTATTCGGCCTGGTGGTAATCGTGGGTTTCCCGCGCATGAAAGCGCGCTTTCACGTGCTGATCATGGCGGGGGCGATTACCCTGCTGGTGGCGATCGGCATGTTTGCGTTTTCGCGCCATCACCTGTTGATCGATGTTGCATCACCGACCGTTCTGCTTCTGTTCATGTTCGGCACGATGCTGGCCGATTCGCTGATCCGCGAGGAGGTCCAGTTGAAGGCGCTGGAGGAAGATCTCCGCAGCCAGCGCGAGCAGGCCGCGAAAAACCGTGGTGAAATGGAAGCCGCAATGCGTTTCCAGATGGGCATCCTGCCGGATGCTGCTGCGACCTTCCTGCAGGAACCGCGACTGGATATCGCAGCCAAGATGCAACCGGCCAAGATGGTTGGCGGCGATCTCTACGACTGCTTCATGCTGGACGAGCATCGCATGTTTTTTTCGGTAGGCGATGTCTGCGGCAAGGGCGTCCCCGCCAGCCTGTTCATGGTTATCAGCAAAACGCTCTGGAAAAGCGTGGCGCTGCGGGATGACATGCATTACATGAATCTCGGCAAGCTGATGCGTCAGGCCAATCTGGAGATCGCCCGCGACAATCCGGAGATGCTGTTCGTAACGGCGTTCGTCGGCCTGCTGGACCTGCGCGACGGCGAGCTGATCTATTGCAATGCCGGACATGAAAAACCGCTGCTCCTGGCACCGGGCTGCCACCCCCGGGAGCTGGATGGTGCGGGCGGTCCGCCGGTCAGCATCATGGAAGACTACGAATACAAGACACAGCGCTACCGCTTCTCGCCGGAAGAGTTCCTGTGCGTCTTCAGCGATGGTGCGACCGAGGCCTTCAGTCCGGCGCAGGAGGAGTATGGCAAACCGCGACTGAGCGAAGCACTGTCGACGATCTCGAGCACGACGAAAGCGCTGGATATTGTCGGCATGGCGGTATCCAGCATCGAGCATTTCGTCGATGGCGCGGAAGCATCCGACGACCTGACGATCATGGTACTGCGCTGGCGAGGAAATCAATCCAATGCTTCAAATGACTAGAATCAGTTATCGTTGTTTCAATTTGTTAAATATCGGGGGAATACATCATGAATATCACTGAAGAGCTCATTGACGACCATATTGTCAAAATCAACCTGTCCGGCCGCATGGATATCGAAGGCGTCGGGCAGATTGAAACAAAGTTTGCCGGCATGGCCGCCTCGCCGCGCGCAGGCGTCATCGTGGACATGTCGGATGTGCCGTACATGTCGTCCATCGGCATCCGTGCGCTATTGATGAATGCAAAGTCGGTCGCCAAGCGCGGCGGGAAATTCGTCCTGCTGAATCCGCAGGCGAACGTCAAGAATGTGCTCGTGACTTCTGGCATTGATCAGATCATCACGATCCATGCCGATCTGGATGCAGCCACGGCCAGCGTTACTCCCTGATACCTTAAGTTAACGTTGGAGAGATCGAATTGACTGCTGAAAACTATCACCAGCTGGTTATCCCCAATGAACTTTCGTCAGTGCGGAAAATGAGCGACTGGCTGGATGCGATCATTCTTGAAATGAACATGTCCGAAGAGATCGTTTTCAAGTTCGATCTTTGCGCCAACGAAGCCGTCACCAATATCATCAGCTACGCCTACCCTGAAAACGGCAAGCATGAAATCGAACTGAGCCTCTGGCTGGAAAGCGGCGTGCTAAGCCTCGAAATCGAGGACGACGGCATTCCCTTCAATCCGCTCGATCGCTGGCCGCACGTCCAGCCCGAGAGCCTGGAAAAAGCGGAGATCGGCGGGCTGGGCATCGACCTCATCCGCCAGTTCATGGATGAATGCCATTACGTTCGGCACGAAGGCAAAAACATCCTGAAAATCATGGCGCATATTGCACCTTAGCCTAAAGCCTATTTCCCGAGTGTGGCCGGACCTTCTTTCCGGCCGGCCTCGGCAACGTGCACAACTTGCCCGTCGGCAATCCCGTCCGGCGGGTTTTCGATCACGCGGTCGGATGCCGTGATGCCTGAACTCAACTCCACCGTTTTCCCCAGGTCGCGCGCAATGGTGACAAGCTTGAGTTTTGCCTTGCCGTCGGCCTCTACCGTTGCCACCCGCAATCCCGCCTGGCCGAAAATCAGGGCGCTGGAGGGGATGCCGAACGAAGCCACGGTTTTCGGCAGATTCAGGCTCACGTTGGCGAAACCACCTGGCATCAATGCCGCGTCCTTGTTATCGACGATCAGTTGGACCAGCATCGCACCCGATGCTGCATCGACCGAGCGCGAGGATGACTCCACCGTCGCGGCGTAGCTCTTGCCGGGATTCTCGGGCACGGTAATGCTGGCGGTGGTACCCGGCTTGATGCTGCTCGCGTAATTCTGCGGCACGTTGACGTACAACCTGAGCCGGCGCGTATCGGAAATCTCGAACAGCGCCGGTCCGTTGTTGCTGCCTTCGGTAATCAATGCGCCGGTATCGGTATTCCTGGCGGTCACGGCACCCTCGAATGGCGCCACGATACGCGCAAATCCGCGCGTTGCCATCAAGCGGTCCACATTCGCCTGGGCGGCCTTGGTCATGGCCCGCTTGGCCTCCAGATCGCCATTCTTTTCATCGACTTCCTGCGGCGACACCGCCCCGGACTCGAGCAGCCCTTGCCAGCGCACGGCCGTGGTCGCGGCCAGCGCTTCGTTGGCCTTGGCTGTCGTGAGGTCGGCACGGGCCTGCAACAGCTTCTGGTCGAGGTCCGGCGTTTCGATCTCGGCCAACACCTGCCCCGCCTTTACGCGCGTACCGATGTCGGCATTCCAGCTCTTGAGGTAGCCGTTGACGCGGGCATATATCGGCGCGCGCGAATAGGCTTCGAACCTGGCCGGCAGGTTGATGCT
>CAMLME010000053.1 GCA_946481235.1 uncultured Methylobacillus sp.
GGCTTGCATGCGTTTCTCCCTTTATATTTCTGCGGGAATTATGACAGAAACGCGGGGAAGTGAGGTTCGCCGACTTTGTGTTCTGAAATAGCCGGAACCGTTTGCCTGATTCCTGAAAATCTCACGGAAGGGCTGGTCACCTGCGACCATCTGCTCGATATAGCGCGCTCTGTCAGTATGAAGCCGACCGAAATCGCAGCTGCATTGAAACAGTAGAAGCAGTAAGGTCGGGGATTTAGTCCAGCCAGTCCTTGCCGGTCAGGAAGTCGGAGTACAGCTTCGCTTCCGCCGAACCGGCTTCCGGGCGCCAGTCGTAGCGCCATTTCACGATAGGCGGCAGCGACATCAGGATGGATTCGGTACGTCCGCCCGATTGCAGGCCGAATAGCGTACCGCGGTCGAACACCAGATTGAATTCCACATAGCGTCCACGACGGTAGGCCTGGAAGTCACGCTCGCGCTCGCCGTAGGGCGTGTCCTTGCGGCGTTGCAGGACGGGTAGGTAGGCGTTCAGGAAACTGTCGCCCACGCTTTTTACCATCGCAAAGCTCTGGTCGAAACCGGGTGCGCTGAAATCGTCGAAAAAAACGCCGCCGATGCCGCGCGGTTCCTTGCGGTGCTTGAGGTAGAAGTATTCGTCGCACCAGTGCTTGAAGCGGGGGTACAGTTCGTTTCCGAAAGGATCCAGCGCCTGGCGGCAGGTGCGGTGGAAATGGATCGCGTCTTCCTCATAGCCATAATACGGGGTCAAATCCATGCCGCCGCCGAACCACCACACTGGTTCTTCGCCAGGTTTGGTCGCGATGAAGCAGCGCACGTTCATGTGCACTGTTGGGGCGTAGGGATTGCGTGGATGCAGCACCAGCGATACGCCCATTGCTTCGAAACCGCGCCCTGCCAGTTCCGGGCGGTTGGCGCTGGCCGAAGGAGGCAGCCGGTCGCCGGTCACATGCGAGAAATTTACCCCGCCGCGTTCGAAGACGTTGCCCTCTTCGATGACGCAACTGATCCCGCCGCCACCTTCCGGGCGCTGCCAGGAATCGTTCAGGAAGTTCTTGCCGTCGACCAGTTCCAGTGACTCGACGATGCGATGCTGGAGATTGGTGAGATAGTCGAGAATGAGGCGGGTGTCCATGATGTTGTCTTCTTGTCTGTGTCTGGCGGTTATTGTAGCGCAGGCGTCCTCGCCAGCATTGCACGCTATTTGCGGATGATTTTTCCGGTTACCAGATCTTGTATCGTCGAGGGCCTGCGCCGTGCGCCTATCGCCCCCGGAATGACCAGTACGCGCTTGCCGAACAGGCGCCGGCATTCCGCGGCTGTTTTTGCCGGTTTCCCGCCGCTCAGGTTGGCGCTGGTGGAAACGAGTGCCATATCGGCAGACCGGCACAAGGCGGCTGCTCCGCGATGGGCAGGGACGCGTACTGCTACCGAGTCGTGCGCGCCACGCAGGGTGGCTGGACATTTACGGGATGCGGGAACCAGCCAGGTATGAGGGCCCGGCCAGCGGGCGCGCATGCGCTTTGAAAGCTCGGGGCTGAGGTCTGCAAGGTATGGGCGCAATTGCCGCGGGTGCGCGGCGATCAGGATCAGCCCCTTGGACGGACTGCGCTTCTTGAGCCGCAGTACGCGCCGGACAGCTACAGGGTTGCGCGGGTCGCAGCCCAGCCCGTAGCAGGACTCGGTGGGGTAGGCGATGACGCCTCCACGCTGCAGATGCTTGCGGATGCGCCACGCGTCCATGAGGGATTACTTGATAGCGCGCCAGCCGATGTCGCGGCGCATCTGGCTGCCTTCGAATCGGATGCCTTCTGCAATCGCATAGGCACGGCTTTGCGCCTGCTTCACGGTGTCGCCCAGTGCGGTGACGCACAGCACGCGACCGCCGCTGGTGACCGGCTGGCCGTTTTCCATGGTCGTACCGGCGTGGAAGACATGCGCGTCCTGCAAGTCCTTGGGCAATCCGGTGATGGCGTCGCCCTTGCGCGGCGTGTCGGGATAGCCGGCCGAAGCCATGACCACGCCCAGCGCGGTGCGGCGGTCCCAGTCCGCTTCGGCTTTGTCCAGCGTGCCGTTGACGGCGTGCTCGACCAGTCCGACCAGGTCGCTCTTGAGGCGCAGCATGATGGGCTGGGTTTCCGGGTCGCCCATGCGGCAGTTGAATTCCAGCGTTTTCGGCGCGCCGTTCTTGTCGATCATCAGGCCGGCGTACAGGAAACCGGTGTAGCGGATGCCGTCTTTCGCCATGCCCTGAATGGTCGGGCGAATGATCTCGCGCATCACGCGGGCATGCATTTCGGGCGTCACGATGGGCGCAGGGGAATACGCACCCATGCCGCCGGTGTTGGGGCCGTTGTCGCCGTCCAGCAGGCGTTTGTGATCCTGGCTGGTCGCCAGAGGCAACACGTGCTCGCCGTCGCACATCACGATGAAGCTGGCTTCCTCGCCTTCGAGGAATTCTTCAATGACGACGCGCGCGCCGGCAGCGCCCAGCTTGTTGTCGGCCAGCATCATGTCGATGGCTTCGTGGGCTTCGTCCTCGCTCATCGCGACGACCACGCCCTTGCCCGCAGCAAGCCCGTCCGCCTTGATGACGATGGGTGCGCCCTGCGCCGTGACGTAGTCATGCGCCGCCGCGGCATCGGTAAATGTGGCGTAAGCGGCCGTGGGAATGCCGTGGCGTTGCATGAAGGCCTTGGCGTAATCCTTGGATGATTCCAGCTGCGCGGCCGCCTTGGTCGGGCCGAAAATCTTCAGGCCGGCGACGCGGAAGGCATCGACCACGCCTTGCGACAGCGGAGCCTCCGGGCCGACCACGGTCAGCGCGATCTGCTCGTCCTGCGCAAACTGCACCAGTTCGGGAATCGCGGTGATCGCGACATTCTGCATGTCCGGATCAAGCGCCGTGCCGGCATTGCCGGGCGCGACGTAAACACGGCTCACTTTCGGGTTTTGCGCCAGTTTCCATGCCAGCGCATGTTCGCGCCCGCCGTTACCGATGACCAGAATTTTCATGTGTTACTTCCCTGAAGTAGAGAAGGGAGAAGGGAGAAGGGAGAAGGGTGCCATGTCGAGACTTACCCTTCCCCCTTCCCCCTTAACCCTTCACAGAATTTTAGTGCCTGAAATGCCGCACGCCCGTCAGTACCATTGCCAAGCCGTGCTCGTCAGCCGCAGCGATCACTTCCTCGTCGCGCACGCTGCCGCCCGGCTGGATCACGCAGACCGCGCCGGCTTCGGCCAGCACGTCCACGCCGTCGCGGAACGGGAAGAATGCGTCGGATGCCACGGCGGAGCCTTGTAGCGACAGGCCGGCGTTGGTTGCCTTGATCGCCGCGATGCGGGTGCTGTCCACGCGGCTCATCTGGCCGGCACCGACGCCCAGCGTCATGCCGTTGCCGCAGAAGACGATCGCATTGGATTTTACGAACTTGGCCACGCGCCATGCGAACAGCAGGTCTTGTAGCTGTTGCTGTGTCGGCTGTTTTTTGGTGACGACCTTGAGCTGCTCCGGTCCAACATTGAGCGCATCCGGGGTTTGCAGCAACAGGCCGCCGCCGACGCGCTTGTATTCGAGAGCGTTGGCGGCGTTGCCCAGCGGCACCACCAATACGCGCAGGTTGGTCTTGGCGGCCAGCGCGGCCTTTGCTTCAGACGTGAAGGACGGGGCGATCAGCACTTCGACGAAGTGCTTGCGGTCGTTCATCGCGTTGACCACGTCGATGCCGACTTCGCCGTTGAAGGCGATGATGCCGCCGAAGGCTGAGGTCGAATCGGTCTTGAAGGCTTTTTCATAGGCGCCGAGCAGGTTGCCGTCGATGGCGACGCCGCACGGGTTGGCGTGTTTGACGATGACGCAGGCAGGAACGTCGAAAGTTTTGACGCATTCCCAAGCCGCATCGGCGTCGCCGATGTTGTTATAGGAGAGCTCCTTGCCCTGCAATTGGGCGAAGCTCGCCAACGCGCCTTCCGGCACCGTTGCGTCGCGGTAGAAAGCCGCGTCCTGGTGCGGGTTTTCGCCGTAGCGCAGGTCCAGCACCTTGGAGAACTGGGCGTTGAAGCGATCCGGGAATGCGTTTTTCTCACCCTTGGGGCCGAGTGCGGTCAGGTAGTTGCTGATCGCGCCGTCGTATTCGGCCGTGTGCGAGAAGGCCTTTTTGGCGAGTGCCAGACGGGTTTCGGCGCCGACGGCGCCGCCGCTGGATTCGAGCTCGCGTGTCAGTTGGTCGTAGTCGGCCGGATCGGTAACGATGGCGACGTGGTTATAGTTCTTGGCCGCAGCGCGCACCATGGTCGGGCCACCGATGTCGATGTTCTCGATGGCTTCTTCCAGCGAGCAATCCGGGTTGGCGATGGTTTCGCGGAACGGATAGAGGTTGACGACTACCATGTCGATGGTCGGGATATCCGCTTCCTTCATCGCTGCCACGTGCTCGGGCAGATCGCGACGACCGAGAATGCCGCCATGCACCTTGGGATGCAGTGTCTTGACGCGGCCATCCAGCATTTCCGGGAAACCGGTGTAATCGCTTACCTCGATCACGGGGACGTTCTTTTCGCGGAACAGTTTGGCGGTGCCGCCCGTGGAGAGGATTTCAACGCCGAGCCGGTTGAGGGTCTGGGCAAACTCGACAATGCCTTGCTTGTCGGAAACGCTGATCAGCGCGCGCTTGATAATGGTCATGGTCTTTAGGGAAAAGGAAATAAACAGCGGATGGAAGAAAAGGGGATTGTTACTGAATGTCGTACTGCTTGAGCTTTTTCCGCAGGGTGTTGCGGTTCAGCCCGAGGATATCCGCGGCTTTGCTCTGGTTGCCGCCGGCCAGGTTGAGTACGTACTCCAGCATCGGTTTCTCAACGCAGCCCAGCAGCATGTCATAGACGGCGTGCGGCGGTTCGCCATCGAGGTCCTTGAAATAGGCTTCGAGTGCGCCGCGTACGCAGGCGGCCAGGTCGTTATCGATGATCATGCTGCAAGGGCCTCCGCTTCGCCGGTTTCTTCTTCGTAGCGCAAGCGGGCGTCCTGCTGGCGCAGCTCGCCGAAAAACTCATTGACTGCCTGCATCTGTTCTTCGACGTTGGGTAATTGGTTCATGCGATGGCGGAAGCTGGCTGACCCGACCAAGCCCTTGGTGTACCAGGAAATATGTTTGCGCGCGACACGCACGCCGGTGAGCTCGCCGTAGAAATCGTACAGGTCGCGAATGTGATCCAGCAGCACGTCGTGAATCTCGGCGACTTCCGGCTGCGGCAGGTGTGTGCCGGTTTTGAGGAAATGTTCGATCTCGCGGAAAATCCACGGCCGGCCTTGCGCTGCGCGACCGATCATCACGCCGTCGGCGCCGGTCTGTTCCAGCACGTATTTGGCTTTTTCCGGAGTGGTGATGTCGCCGTTGGCGATGATGGGGATGCCGACGCGGGACTTCACTTCGGCAATCAGGTCGTATTCCGCATGGCCGTTGTATAGGCAGGCGCGCGTGCGGCCATGAATCGCAAGCGCCTGGATACCGCTTTCTTCGGCGATGCGCGCGACCAGCGGTACATTGCGGTTGGCCTTGTCCCAGCCGAGACGGGTTTTCAGCGTAACCGGCACGCCCGGTACGGCCTTGACCACGGCTTCAAGAATTTGCGCTACCAGCGGTTCGTCACGCAGCAGCGCGGAGCCGGCCATCACATTGCAGATTTTCTTGGCCGGGCAGCCCATGTTGATGTCGATGATCTGTGCGCCGTTGTCGACGTTATGACGGGCCGCTTCGGCCATCATTTTGGGGTCGGCACCCGCGATCTGCACCGAAATCGGTTCCACTTCGCCTTCATGATTAGCCCGGCGCAGGGTTTTCTCGCTGCCATACAGCAGCGAATTGGAAGTCACCATCTCGGACACGGCCATGCCCGCGCCCAGTCGTTTGCACAACTGGCGGAAAGGACGATCCGTCACGCCGGCCATCGGGGCGACGATCAGATTGTTCTTGAGTTGGTATGGGCCGATTTGCATGAGGCTCGATCAGGGGTGGCGCGAACGAAAGGTGCCTATTTTATATGCAAACCACAGTCAGGAAAAGGCGAAATTGCCATGTTCAGGAGAGATTTACGCCCTTGTTCATCCCCAATCTTCCCGACTCAAGGGCAACGGGCAGCTGGGATTTTGGCCCGATTTGCGGTAGGATTACGTGTTTAATTTTTGAGCACCTCTATACCAATGAAACTAAACTCCACGGTCGCAGCTGTTACTGAGCGCATCAAAGAGCGTAGTGCCGATACCCGCAAGGCCTACCTTGAGCAGATCGATGCCTTGTCGCAGCGCAAGCCCGGTGTCGAGCGCATGGGTTGTGCCAATGTGGCGCACTCTTTCGCCGCGATGCCCTCCGACGACAAGTTCAAGGTGGTCATGGAACGCGCGCCCAATGTGGGCATCGTCACCGCTTATAACGACATGCTTTCGGCCCATGCGCCTTACCAGCATTTCCCTGACATCATCAAGGCCGAGGCCCGCAAGCACGGTGCAACTGCCCAGGTTGCCGGCGGCGTGCCGGCCATGTGCGACGGCATCACCCAGGGCATGCCGGGTATGGAGTTGTCCCTGTTCAGCCGTGACGTGATTGCCATGTCCACCGCCGTATCGCTTAGCCATGACGTCTTTGACGCTGCGCTCATGCTGGGCGTTTGCGACAAGATTGTCCCAGGCCTGCTGATCGGCGCGCTGCATTTCGGCCATCTGCCGACCGTGTTCGTCCCGGCCGGCCCGATGACCACCGGCCTTGCCAACAGTGAGAAATCTCACATGCGCGTGCTTGCCGCCGAAGGCAAGGTTGGCCGCAAGGAGTTGCTGGAAACCGAATCCAAGGCCTACCACGGTCAAGGCACCTGTACCTTCTACGGCACCGCCAACAGCAACCAGATGTTGCTGGAAGCCATGGGCCTGCACGTTCCTGGTTCCGCCTTCATCAATCCGGGGAGTGCTTTCCGCGAAGAGCTTACCCGTGAATCGCTGCGTACCGTGCTCGGTATTACCAAGGGCCAGGCATTCACGCCTATCGGCCGTCTGGTCGACGAGCGCTGCATCGTTAATGCGATGGTTGCGCTGCTGGCAACCGGTGGTTCCACCAATCACCTGATCCACTGGGTGGCTGTCGCACGTGCCGCAGGCATCTCGATCAACTGGGACGATTTCTGCTCGCTGTCCGATGTTGTGCCGCTGGTGGCGCGTGTTTACCCGAACGGCGAAGCCGACGTGAACGCCTTCCAGGAAGCTGGCGGCCCGGGCTATGTCATCCGCGAAATGCTGGATGCGGGCCTGATGCATGAAGACGTGCTTACGGTGCGCCCGAATGGCATGCGCGAATACACCGCCATCCCGGCGATGAATGACAACAAACTGACATGGCACGTGGCCGGCCCGACGCCGGACGACTCCGTGGTGCGTCCGGTATCCGCTCCGTTCAGCCAGAACGGCGGCATCAAGGTGCTGCGCGGCAATCTCGGCCGCAGCGTGATCAAGATTTCCGCTGTGCCGACCGACCTGCATATCATCGAGGCACCGGCCAAGGTGTTCGATTCGCAAGAAGCTCTGCTGGCTGCCTTTGCCGCCGGCGAACTCGACCACGACGTGGTTTGCGTGGTGCGCTGGCAGGGTCCGCACGCCAACGGCATGCCGGAGCTGCACAAGCTGACTCCGCCGCTCAAGGCGCTGCAAAGCAAGGGTTTCGACGTGGCGCTGGTTACTGACGGCCGCATGAGCGGCGCTTCGGGCAAGATCCCGGCCGCGATCCACGTGTCGCCGGAAGCTGCCGCTGGCGGCCCGCTGGCCAAGGTGCGCGACGGCGACCTGATCCGCCTCGACGCGATCAACGGCGAACTGAACGTGCTGATCGATGCGACCGAATGGGCCGCGCGCGAACCGGCTCGCATGCCGCAGGCGCAACGTGCCGCGAACTCCATGGGAATCGGCCGCGAACTGTTCGCCGGCATGCGCCATAACGTAACCTCGGCTGAAGAAGGAGCCTGCACTTGGCTGTAAACAATGAAAAACTGACCGCACTGCAGGTCATGCTGGATGCACCGGTGATCCCGGTGATCGTACTGAACGATGTTGCACACGCGGTTCCGATGGCGAAGGCCCTGGTGGCCGGCGGCATCCGCATGCTGGAAATCACGCTGCGTACTTCGGTAGCACTGGACTGCATGCGCGCGATTGCTGCGGAAGTGCCGGAAGCCGTGATCGGCGCCGGTACCATCCGTAGCGCCGCCGACGCCAAGGCCGCCCTTGCTGCCGGCGCGCGCTTCGGTGTGAGTCCCGGCTACACCACCACTGTCGGCAAGACCTGCCAGGACATCGGCCTCCCGCTGCTGCCCGGGGTGGCGACCGGCAGCGAAATTATGACTGCGCAGGAAGACGGCTTCACCGAGCTGAAGTTCTTCCCTGCGATGCAAGCCGGCGGCCCCAACCTGCTGAAGGCTTGGGCCGGACCGTTCACCGACATCAAGTTCTGTCCGACCGGCGGCGTCTCACTGGAAAACGCCCCGACGCTGTTGGCGTTGCCCAACGTGGTCGTGGTCGGCGGTTCCTGGCTGACCCCGGCTGATGTGATGGCCCGTGGCGAATGGTCCAGGATCACCGAAATGGCGAGCGAAGCCTGCAAGCTGGCACGTTGATCTGAAGCAGCGCTCGGGAGTTTTTCCCGAGCCAGTTAAGCGTTTAAGCCTGTCGGAGCTTTGCTCCGGCAGGTTTTTCTTTTTGGCAGGGCCGCGCTCATGCAAGCATTGAAATATCTGGCGGGCTATTCCGAAGCCACCCTGCAGCAGGTGAGGCAGCTGGTCGCGCAGAACCGGCTGGCGGAAGTGCTGTCGCGCCGCTATTCGGACTCGCACGGCGTAAAGACCGACAAGGCGCTTTACGGCTATGTGATGGATCTCAAGAATGCGTATCTGCGCAATGCCGAGCCGATCAGCAAGGTGCAGTTCGACAACAAGATCCAGATTGTTCAGCACGCGCTTGGTTTGCACACCTCGATATCCCGAGTGCAGGGCAGCCGGCTCAAGTCCAAGCATGAAATCCGCGTGGCGCCCTTGTTCAAGGAGGTACCGCCGCCATTCCTGAAAATGATCGTGGTCCACGAGCTGGCGCACCTGAAAGAAAAAGACCACGACAAGTCGTTCTACAAGCTGTGCCTGACGATGGAACCCGATTATCACCAGATCGAGTTTGATCTCAGGCTATACCTCACCTACCTGGACCTGTTCAAGACGCCGTTGTGGCAGGATTGAGCCGGCTCATTATTCACCCAAGCGGAGGTCAAACGTGACCAATAACGATGTATTGCGCAGCCTGCGCTATGCCATGGATCTGGGCGACCCTGCCCTCGTCGATATATTCGAACTTGCCGGGCTCGAGGTGTCGCGCGCCGATATCGCGGGCTTTCTCAAAAGGGAAGACGAAGAGGGCTATCTCGAATGCAGCGATGCCGCGATGGCGCATTTTCTAGAAGGGCTGATCGTTCATAAGCGAGGAAAAAATGAGCAGGCGCCGGAAGCGCCATTAGTCGGGCGGCTGAACAACAACGATATTCTCAAAAAACTCCGCGTGGCCTTCATTTTGAAGGAGGACGACATGCATGCGATTCTTGAGCTGGCAGGTTTCCCGCTATCGAGGCCGGAACTGAGCGCCTTGTTCCGTAAAAAAGGACACAAGAATTACCGCGAATGCGGCGACCAGATACTCCGGAATTTCCTGAAAGGATTGACCTTGAAGATTCGCGGTCGCTGACTTTTCTTTCAGGAGAGTGCGCTAATTACCTGTCCAGCGTATGTATCTCTATCTGCGGGGCCAGGTGCTTGATGTCGTCCGCGGAAAACAGCTCCGTACCGGGGTGCTGGACGGTGCCGGTGCCGCAGGCGACACCCTGCCGCAAGGCGTCCTGAGCGGGCGCATGTCTGGCAATCGCGGCGGTCAGGCCCGCTACCATCGAATCACCGGCGCCGACTGTCGCGCTGACCACCACATCGGGCGTCGTGGCAAGGTAAGTATTATCCGGCCCCACCAGCAAGGCCCCGTCCGGTCCCATGGAAACGCAGACATAATCCACGCCTTTTCGCTGGATGCGCCGCGCCTCGGCTGCGACCGCGTCTATGCCGGTCAACGGTTTGTTCAGCAGCGATTCGAGCTCGAACAGGTTGGGCTTGATCAGAAAAGGCTTGCCTTCAATCGCGTGACGCAAGAGCTTGACCGGGGCATCCACTATTGCCGTCCCTCCTTGCTGCCTTACGCGTGCCGCAAGCTCCGCATACAGTTCGACCGAGACATTCGGCTGAATGGAACCGGTAATGACTGCCAGGCCCTGGCCTGTGGCCTGCACGAAATTTTCTACCAGATGTTCCAGATGTTCCGGCGACAGTACCGGGCCGATACCGCTGACCTCATATTGCGTATCGCTTTCGCGTTCCAGCACGGTGCCGTTGATGCGCGTCTCGCCATCCACTTCTTCGTAAAACACTTTATGCAGCTGCCGGGCCAACATGCGTTTGAGAAATTCGCCCATTTCCCCGCCGATAACGCAGAACGTTTCGGCAGGCGTATGCAGCCGCCTTAACGCCCGTCCAACATTGATGCCGTTGCCGCCCGGATCGTAACGGGTGCTCGTGGCGTAGGTCTTCTGGTTGGCAATGAGGTGGGGGACTTCGTAGGTGACGTCTACGGCAGGGTTAAGACAGAGTACGGAAATTGGTAAGAGCGTTTCGTGTTCAGCATTGGTCGTACCCATGTTCCCCTCGACAATTCATGATTCGGATGTAGAACTGCTGTTTTTATTCCATCGTCCGCCGAAGCTTGAGCGGTGTGTTTGATGTGCAAATATACACATTCCAGCCGAGGAAAACCAATCAGGAAAAATCGTGACAGGCGATGAGGGTGGGCTTATTTTTCTCCATAACGCCCGAGTAGGCTTGGCGCCTGATCTGCTGGCAGCGAAGCGATGACGGTGACGCGCTCGCCGAAGTCCTTGTTCAGGATTTCCCCGTGCATTTTCGTCAGTTCGCGCGTAAATCCATCCAGCTTGGCATAGTCCAGAATCACGCGAATCTGGCGCATTTCCACGAAAGGCCCTAGCTTTGCGGCGTCGATGGCGAGCTTGGCTGTGCCTCCGTAAGCGCGAGCCAAACCACCCGTGCCGAGATTGATGCCGCCGTAGTAGCGCACCACGGCCACGCAGGCGTTAATCAGGTCGTGACCTTCCAGATATTGCATGATGGGCTTGCCTGCCGTGCCGGAGGGTTCGCCTGCGTCGTGAAAGCGTTGCAGGATGCCTTCGGGACTGCGGATTTTGTAGGCGAAGGCCAAGTGGTGCGCGTGGGAGTGCAGGGTGGCGAGGCTGCGCAGCATCAGCATCACCGCGCGTTCATCGGGGCAGTATTCGGCGGCGGCGATGAAGCGGGATTTGTTGATGGTTTGGTCGGCTTGGCCGGGGGAGAGGATGCGTTGCAAGGATCGGACGCGCTATTTTGATA
>CAMLME010000054.1 GCA_946481235.1 uncultured Methylobacillus sp.
ACAACGCCCCAGCAGCGGGTGGTCGTTGCCGATTTGGCAACATTGGCGGCGAAGGTGGATGCCGCCGAGTTGAAGCCGCCTTGCTTGACTATCGTGGGTGAGGTGGTTGCGTTACGCGAAAAACTGTCCTGGTTCGAGCCGGAACAAGCAGGCTGAATTTCAGCGTGGGAGAGTGATGCGGACCTCGAGACCGCCGCTTTCACGGTTATGCAGCGACAGGTTTCCGCCGTGCAGGCGGGCAATCCGGTTGGCGATGGCCAGCCCCAATCCGCTGCCGCCCTCCTGGCCACGCGCCGCATCCAGCCGTTCGAACGGACGCAGCAGCCTGTCCATTTCGCCTTCCGGGATGCCGGGGCCATTATCTAGTACGCTCAGCACCGCTTGATTGTTCTGGTTGCGGGTCATGATTTCCACTTTTTTCCCGCCATAGGCAAAGGCGTTGTCGATCAGATTGCCCAGCAGGCGCTGCATGGCAAGCGGGCGTAGCGTGAGATCCGGTAAAGGGCCGAGATTGAGTTGCAGTGTATGGCCGCTGCGTGCGTAGCGATCCGCCGTGGATTCGATGAGCGCGTTCAAGTCTTCCCGTTGCGGGGTTTCGCCTTCCAGGCCGCGCACGAAGTCGAGGAACTGGCGAATGATGCCGTCCATGTCTTCAATGTCCTGGATCATGCCGGCTTTTAGCGAGTCGGAAGCAGACAGCATCTCGACGGACAAGCGCAATCGTGCCAGTGGCGTACGCAGGTCATGCGATACGCCAGCCAATAGAAGCGTGCGCTCCGCATCGAGGCGCGTCAGCGCTTCGGTCATCTCGTTGAAGGTATGGCTGACGCGCTGCAGCTCTTGCACCCCGTATTCGGGCAGCCTGTCGGCCTGTTGCCCGCGCGCTACCTGGTCGGCGGCCTTGGCGAGCAGATGCAGGGGGCGGTTGATGCGTGCCGCAATAAAGTAAGCGCCTGCCAACGACAATCCCAGCATGAGGGCGGCCCATTCAACCCATTGCCACGGAGCGGGCTGTTCGGTGCGGATTTTGGGGATCACAACCCAGAAATCCTCATCGTCTATGGAAAAACTGACCCACAGGCCAGGCAGGCCGAGATGGTTGATGCTGACCACGGTGCCTGCACCCATCTGCTGGATGATTTTGTGCGCGATCAGCTTGAGCAACGGATCGTCCGGCAAGGGCTCGACGATCTCGAAGATTTCGATGGGGTAGACCCGCACGCCTTCCGTTTGCGAAAGTTCGGTCAGCAGTTGCAGGCGACGGTCTTCATGTGCGGCCAGCAGGGCGGCACGCGTCAAATTGGCGATGCTGACTGCTTGCAAGGCTGCTGCCGATGCGCGGGGTTCACGCTCGACGTATTCAAAGAGGCGAAACGCCGCGTATTGCCCCGCCATCAGGAGGAATGCAATCAGCAACATGATCCGCGCCAGCAGCGTGCGGGGCATGACTGTCATGTAGCCTGGGGTCCGCCGTCAGGAACGAATACGTAACCGTAGCCCCATACTGTCTGGATGAAGCGCGGTTGGGCGGGATCGGATTCGATCAGTTTGCGCAGGCGCGAAACCTGCACGTCTACGCTGCGGTCGAACGCATCCAGTTCGCGTCCGCGTGCCAGCTCCATCAGGCGGTCGCGGGATAAGGGCTGTCGCGGATGGCTGGCCAGCGCATTCAGGAGTGCGAATTCGCCGCTGGTGATCGAAATCGGAGTTCCATTGCGATGCAGGCTGCGGGAGGAAGGGTCGAACACGAATTCGCCGAATTGAATGGTCGGTGAAATCTCCTCCGGCGTGACTTTTCCAACTTTGGTCCCATGGCGCCGGAGCACGGCATTGATGCGGGCCATCAACTCCCGCGGATTGAACGGTTTTGGCAGGTAATCGTCCGCTCCCATTTCCAGCCCGACAATACGGTCGACTTCATCGCCGCGCGCGGTCAGCATGATGACCGGGATGTTATTTCCGCCACCTCGCAAGCGCCGGCAAATTGCCAATCCATCCTCGCCAGGCAACATCAGGTCGAGTACCATTAAATCGTATGAGTTGTCGGCAAACAGCAATTCCATGCCGGCAGCATCGCTGGCAGATTGCACCTCAAAGCCCTGTTCGGTAAGATAACGCATCAGCAGCTCGCGCAAGCGCTGATCGTCGTCCACGATGAGGATTCTTTTTTGCATGCGCTATGTTAGCGCTGAAATTTCATCTGATCACGATTTTGGTAACAAATCCTACGGATTGTTACAAATCGTTACAAATTTTCCGGAGACGGAAATATCCTGGTTACATCCTGACGATATTCTGATCACACCTTGATCTCCACAAGGTCTCCGTAGTAAAAAGAGTTATACGTTCCCGACTGGAACGATGACGAAAAAGTGCTGTAGTTGCGCATGTTCGGGCGGTGAGGTTGTGCCCCTCCCCGCCCGAAAATATTTCACTACGAACAACTAGCAATAAAGGCTGCATGAAAAAACCTTCACTGTTGGCGTGTCTGGCATTGCTTGTTTTTACCCGTCCGGCGTTGACGGAACCTGTGAATTTGTCTCCGAATCCTTCCAAAGCTGCCAATGAAGACCAGGCAGAAGATCGTCAATTACTCGAAGAAAAACTTCCACCAGAAGCTCGCAAGCGTTTGCGCGAGGTGTTGAATAGCTTTTCCCGTCAGGCGTATCCCGATGGGGGGCAGCTTGAAGAGCGCCGCCGCCTGATGCATGACCGCATGGAAGAGCGTCTGAACAATGCTGACAAGAGCGGCGTCGGTTCTATTTCTCGCAGCGAAGCCCAATTGCGTATGCCGCGTCTGGCGCGCCAGTTCGATCAGATCGATATCAACGGTGACAATGTCATCACTCGCGAGGAAATGCAGGCTTCGCGTGACCGTGCGGCCATGGAAAAACGGGAGACGGCACGAGTCGAGAATCCTCCCGGCGAATCACGTACCACCAAATCCCAGTAACATCCTTCTCCGCGATTCATTCGGATCGCACTACAAAATCTATTCCCGACGTACGTCGCGACGCTTGTTGCTGATTCCCGCTTGGTTGAGGCACACTGTCTCATGACCTTTTCTGGTGTTTCCTCATGACTGCTTTCATCCTGATTGTCGCGGGCTTGGTTCTTGTCTGGTACTTGCTTCAGCGGCGACGCCCGAAGCATTACCTGGATAATTATTCGTCAACCGATGTCAGCAGCAGCGGATATGCTTCCGCTGCTGACGGTTCCTACGCTGGAAGCGGCGGCACGTTTGGTGGGGCAGGCGCCAGCGGGGACTGGAGCGCTTCCGAGTCATCAGGCGGAGACGGTGGAGGAGGTGATGGCGGCGGAGGTGGCGGAGGTGGCGGAGATTGAAGTTGTTAGCCTTCCATCGACTTTGCTTGATTGCCTGGTTGTCCTGCAGCGTGAGCGTTCATGCAGAGGATGAGCTGCCCACGGTCGACCGTGTCGCGCTCGAGCGTTATTCGGGGCTCTGGTATGAAGTGGCAAGGCTGCCCAACAGGTTCGAGCGCGAGTGTGCCGGGGATATTACCGCGACCTATGCCTTATTGCCGACAGGAATGGTCGATGTGCTCAATCAATGTCGCAAGCTCGATGGTGCGCTCATGTCGGCAAGAGGCCTTGCCCGATCCGCAGATGGGCGTTCTACCTCGCGGCTTGAAGTGCGTTTCGCTCCTGCATGGCTGGGCGTGTTTCCCTTTGTCTGGGGTGATTACTGGGTGATTGATCTGGCGACTGACTATAGTTGGTCCATGGTTGGCTCGCCGGACCGGAAGTACTTCTGGATATTGTCGCGCCAGCCTGCGATGGGCAAGACTCAAATCGATCGGTTATTGAAGAAGGCGCAAGCCATCGGCTTCGATACTAAACAAATCGTTTTCGTCAAAAACAATGCGCGAGAAACCATGCCGGTTCCACGCGCCAATTAAGTCAGAACTCAGGCGGCTTTGAGAAAGTTTTGCTGCACAGCCAACGCATTCACCTTTGCGGCCATGATGAAATCATTTTCATGCAGGCCTTTGATCTTGTGGGTCTGAAAGACGACCCGGCAATAGCCCCATCCCAAAGCAAGGTCGGGATGATGGCCTTCCTCTTCGCATAGCTCGCCAACCTTGCGCGCAAAATCCAGCGCATCCATGAAATCCTTGTGATTGAAAGTGCGTTTCAGCTTGGTTGCATTGTCTTGCAGTTCCCATCCCGGCACGCGCTCGAGGTAGGTTTCTGCTTCACTTCGGTTGAGCGGCGGAATGCCGCCTTGGCAAGGAGTGCATTTTTTGTCGGTCAGTTCGGTATCCAGCATGGTATTGCTCCCGTTGATACGCCGTGGCTCCCTGTGTCGTAACCCGAGTATAAATTCGACCCTTGCCTGAAAAATGGGTTCGATTCGATTTGAACCAATGAGTACCAATTCAGTCCCACTTGTGGAGGGACAAATATGCTGCGCATGAGTAAATTGGCCGATTACGGCACTGTAGTAATGACCTGTATCGCACAAAACCCGGATCACACGCTGAATGCCGGTGCGATCGCTCTCGCCACGGGCCTTGAGCAGCCAACCGTACGTAAACTGCTCAAGCTCCTGACACGTGCCGGAGTGCTGGTATCGCGTCGTGGTGTGATGGGCGGTTATGGATTGTCCCGTTCTCCGCAGCAGATCTCGGTGGCCGATATCATCGATGCGATCGAAGGCATGCCGATGGGTCTGACGGAATGCAGCAGCATGCCGGGTTTGTGTACCCGCGAATTGTCCTGTTCCGTTCGGGCCAATTGGCAGCGCATCAGCCGGTCCATCCGCGACATCCTTGAAAAGGTATCGCTGGCCGAATTGGCCCTGCCAGTGCCGCAGGCCATCGATTTCGGCAACAGACCCTTGATGAATGTCAGGCCGCATGACGTATTGGAAGAACCATTGGAGGTATTGGATGAACACCACAACCAGGCAACTGGATGAACTGATCGGTCGCGAGTACAAGCATGGTTTCCATACCTTGCTGGAAACCGATACGCTCCCGCCCGGCCTGAACGAGGATGTCATCCGGGTGATCTCGGCAAAGAAGAACGAGCCGGAATTCATGCTGGAATGGCGGTTGAAAGCCTATCGTCACTGGTTGACGATGGCAGAACCGGAATGGGCGAATGTGCATCATCCGGGCATCGACTATCAGGATATTGTCTATTATTCCGCGCCCAAGTCGGATAAATCCGGTCCGCGCAGCCTCGCGGACGTGGATCCCGAATTGCTGCGTACTTATGAGCGCCTCGGCATCCCGCTCAAGGAGCAGGCAATATTGGCCGGCGTGGCGGTGGATGCGGTGTTCGACAGCGTTTCGGTGGCGACCACTTTCCGCGAAAAACTGGCCGAGCTCGGCATTATTTTCTGTCCGTTCTCCGAAGCGGTAAAGGATCATCCCGACCTGATCCAGCAATACCTCGGCAGCGTCGTGCCACACACTGACAACTTTTATGCGGCACTCAATGCCGCGGTCTTCAGCGACGGCTCGTTCTGCTATATCCCGCCGGGGGTACGCTGCCCGATGGAGCTGTCCACCTATTTCCGCATCAACGCGAAGAACACCGGGCAGTTCGAGCGTACGCTGATCATCGCCGACAAGGATGCCTATGTCAGTTACCTTGAAGGTTGCACCGCGCCGATGCGCGATGAAAACCAGCTGCATGCGGCTGTTGTGGAGTTGGTGGCGCTGGAAGGTGCGCGCATCAAGTACGCAACGGTACAGAACTGGTATCCGGGCGACAAGGAGGGCAAGGGCGGCATCTACAACTTTGTCACCAAGCGCGGCGACTGCCGCGGTGCGAATTCGCATATTTCCTGGACGCAGGTCGAAACCGGATCGGCCATCACCTGGAAATACCCCAGTGTGATTCTGCGCGGCGATAACGCCATCGGTGAATTCTATTCGGTTGCGTTGACCAATCATTATCAGCAGGCCGATACAGGCACGAAGATGATCCATCTCGGCCGCAATACCCGCAGTACGGTAATTTCGAAGGGTATCTCGGCCGGCCACGGGCAGAACACCTATCGCGGATTAATCAAGGTGCTGGCCGGGGCGGAGGACGCGCGCAACTACACACAATGCGATTCGCTGTTATTGGGTAGCCGTTGCGGCGCACATACCTTCCCTTACATTGAAGTGAAGAATCCCACGGCGAAAGTCGAGCACGAAGCTTCCACTTCGCGCATTGGCGAGGATCAGTTGTTCTACTGCACGCAGCGCGGTATCGCGCCGGAAGACGCGGTGTCCATGATCGTCAGCGGCTTCTGCAAGGATGTATTCAAGGAACTGCCGATGGAATTCGCGGTAGAAGCGCAAAAACTGCTGGGTGTCAGTCTCGAAGGCAGCACCGGATAAGGAGAAACGTAATGCTGGTAGTCAAGAATCTGCATGCAAGCGTGAACGGCAAGGAAATCCTGCGTGGCATCGATCTGGAAGTTCGCGCAGGCGAAGTGCACGCGATCATGGGGCCAAACGGTTCCGGCAAAAGCACCCTGGCGCAATTGCTGGCCGGGCGAGAAGGTTACGAAGTGACCGAAGGAACCGTAAGCTATCTGGACCGTGATCTTCTGGCGATGCCGCCGGAAGCGCGGGCGCGGGAAGGCGTATTTCTGGCATTCCAGTATCCGGTGGAAATCCCCGGCGTCAGCATCGCGCTATTCCTCAAGACCGCACTCAACGCGATTCGCCGCGAGCGCGGGCTGCCGGAGCTGGATGCGATGGACTTTCTCGGGATGGTGCGCGACCGGATGAAACAACTGGGGATGGATGAAACCTTCCTTACGCGCGCCGTGAACCAGGGATTCTCCGGCGGCGAGAAAAAGCGCAACGAGGTATTGCAACTGGCTGTGCTGGAGCCGCTGCTGGCCATACTGGACGAGACCGACTCCGGGCTGGATATCGATGCACTGAAGACGGTCGCGGACGGCGTCAACGCCATGCGCGGACCGGAGCGGGCGATTGTGCTGGTAACACACTATCAGCGTTTGCTGGATTACATCGTGCCGGATCATGTGCATGTGCTTTCGCAAGGCCGCATCGTCAAATCCGGTGGGCCGGAACTGGCGCGGGAACTGGAACTGCATGGTTACGGCTGGGTTGAAGCCGAGAATGCAGCGAGACAGGTGGCTTGAATGAACGTCATGGAAATTTCGCATAGCGATGAACTGGAGCGCGTCCCCAAGGGACTCGCCGGGCACGATGTGCCGTGGGTGATTCAGGCGCGCCAGATGGCGTTTGCGCGGTTTGCCGTGCAGGGTTTTCCGACGCGTCGGGATGAGGAGTGGAAATATACCGATGTTTCCGTGCTTACGCGCCGCGCTTCGCTGGCCCCCGACCATATCCCGCCCGACCCCTCTTCCGAGGCGGCCCTGCATGCATGGTCGCTGGCGCAGGAAGGTACGCACCTGATGGTATTCGTGAACGGCCACTTTTCGGAAGAGCTGTCGGCCATGGGTGAATTGCCGGAAGGGGTCCGCCTGGACAGCCTCGCGCAACGACTTGAGGATGGCGACGAGCTGCTGCGGCCTTATTTCGAGGGTGAAGAGCACACCGTGTTCGGTGCGCTCAACAATGCTTTTGCAACCGATGGCGCCGTTATTTCCTTGTCGCCGAATGCAGTGGTGGAAGGACCGATCTATCTGTTGTTCATCGCCAGCGGCCATGGCGTCGCCATTTATCCGCGCAATATCGTGCTGGCCGGTGCCGGTGCGCACGCCACGATTATCGAACACTACATGGGCACGCTGGACTCGCACAATTTCACCGACGCGGTGACTGAGCTGAGCCTGGGGGCCGCGGCCGATATCCGGCATTACAAGCTGTTGCAGGAAGGGCCGGCAGCCGTGCATATCGCCGGCATCCATGCCGAGCAGCAGGCGGATAGCCAATTTGCATCCCACTCCTATGCACTGGGCGGCCACCTCGGGCGCAACGACATTACAGCGCGCCTGCTCGGCCCCAATTGCCACTGCACCATGAACGGGCTGTATCTGCTGGATGACAAACAGCACATGGATCACCACACACGCATCGATCATCTGGCGCCCGACGGAACCAGTCGCGAGGCATATCGCGGAATCCTCGACGGAGCATCGAGAGGAGTCTTCAACGGCAAGGTGATCGTGCATCCGGGTGCGGTCAGGACCGATGCTAACCAGTCCAACCATAATTTGTTGTTGTCGCGCCAGGCGGAAGTCGACACCAAACCGCAGCTGGAGATATTCGCCGACGAAGTGAAGTGCACGCACGGTGCGACGGTGGGCCAGCTGGATGACGATGCCTTGTTCTATCTGTGCTCGCGTGGCATAGACGCCGATCTGGCGAAATCGATGCTGGTATATGGCTTTGCCAACGACATCATCGAGAAAATCGAGAATCCGACCTTGCGCAACCGTGTCGAGCATCTGGTGCTCGACCGTTTGCCGCAGGGCGAAAGCATCAAGGAACTGATGACATGAAGCTTGTTGAAATACCGACAATGGACGAAGTGCAAGTGGAACGCTGGCGGGCCGACTTTCCTATCCTGGAAAGCGAGATTCACGGCAAGCCACTGATCTATCTGGACAATGCTGCCACGACACAGAAGCCGCAAGCGGTGATCGATGCCGAGGCGCGCTATTACCGCGAGGACAACGCCAACGTGCATCGCGGCGTGCATGCGTTGAGCCAGCGCGCGACGGATGCGTTTGAGGCCGCACGCACAAAGGTGCAGCGCTTCATCAATGCCGCGCGTTCGGATGAAATCGTTTTCGTACGCGGCACGACCGAGGCGATCAATCTCGTCGCACAGAGCTACGCCCGCCCGCGCTTGCGGGAAGGCGACGAAATCATTATTTCCGCGCTTGAGCACCATTCCAATATCGTGCCGTGGCAGATGGTATGTCAGCAAACCGGGGCGGTATTGCGCGTGATTCCGGTCAGCGATGCCGGCGAACTGGATATCGACGCCTACGAAAATTTGCTGGGCGAACGTACGAAGCTGGTGGCGCTGGCGCATGTTTCCAACGCGCTCGGAACGATCAATCCGGTGCGGGCGATGATCGCCAAGGCGCATACCCATGGCGTGCCGGTGCTGCTGGACGGCGCGCAGGCCATTGCCCATTTGCCGGTCGATGTGCAGGCCTTAGGTTGCGATTTCTATGCGTTTTCCGGGCACAAGATTTACGCGCCCATGGGCATCGGCGTGCTGTACGGCAAAGCCTTGCTGCTGGAGGAAATGCCGCCTTACCAGGGCGGCGGCGACATGATACGCACGGTGGCTTTCGAGCATACCGAGTACAACATCCTGCCTTATAAATTCGAGGCCGGCACCCCGAATGTGGCGGGCGCCATCGGTCTCGGGGCGGCACTGGATTACCTGTCCGGGATCGGGATGGAAACGATTGCCGCCTACGAGGCAGGGGTGCTGGACTATGCCACGCGCTCCATCGAGGATATTCCCGGCATGCGCTTGATCGGCACGGCACAGGATAAAACCGCCATCCTGTCCTTCCTGCTGGAGGGCGTGCATGCCCACGATATCGGCACCATTCTCGACCGCCAGGGCATCGCCATCCGCGCCGGCCATCATTGCGCGATGCCGCTGATGAAGCGTTTCGGCGTGGCGGCCACGGCGCGGGCATCGTTCGCGCTTTACAACACGCAGGAAGAAGCCGATGCGCTGGCGGCAGGCTTGCAGCGCACAGTGGAGCTATTCAAACGATGAACGAGCTGCGTGATCTCTATCAGGAAGTCATTTTCGACCACTACCGTTCGCCGCGAAATTATGGCCCGCTGCCGTCCGCGAATCGCGATGCCGAAGGCCACAATCCTTTGTGCGGCGATCAGTTGAAACTGCATTTGCAGGTCGAGGACGGCGTCATACGCGATGCGCACTTCGAAGGTTCCGGCTGCGCCATCTCGACCGCTTCTGCCTCGCTGATGACGGAAGTGCTGAAGGGCAAGCGCGAAGAGGAGGCCATGCATCTAATGCAAGAGTTTCAGCGGCTGGTGACAGGGATCGGCGAACCCGAAGGCATGGGCAAGCTGAAAGCGCTGGCCGGCGTGCGCGAGTTTCCGTCGCGCGTCAAATGCGCGACGCTGGCTTGGCACACCTTGCAGGCTGCACTGGAAAACCGGCATGTGCCGGTGACGACGGAGTAAGAGCCTCTCAGTAGGTTTCATATACCGCGTTGAGCCAGGGCGCGGATGGATGTAAGGCGCGAGGAGAAGCCAATGGTTATTCCATTGGCGAGCCGAGCAACGCGGCAGACGCCGCGCCCTGGCTCAACCCGAAGGGCTGCTTGCCTGCGGGCGCATTGCGGTGTTGCGGCCTGCTTGTGGAGAATAACTACACTGCGCAGCCCGCGCCTTGCACTGCATCCCGCAGGCAAGCAGCGCGGTATATGAAACCTACTGAGAGGCTCTTAGCCATGCTCGACTGGAAAACACTCATGAATCAGCAGGAAACCCCGGCTACCGGCGAAGAGCTCAAGGCGCGCGTCATCGATGTCCTGCGCAGCATTTACGACCCGGAAATCCCGGTCAATATCTATGACCTTGGCCTGATCTACGGCCTGGAGATTTCGCCTCAAGGGGAAGTCCATGTACGCATGACACTGACTGCACCCAATTGCCCGGTCGCGCAGACGTTTCCCGATACCGTGAAGGAGGCGCTGCTATGCGTGGGAGGTGTCAGCGATGCGAGTGTGGAGCTGGTGTGGGATCCGCCGTGGAGTCGAGAAAACATGACCGAGGCGGCGCGGTTGCAACTCGGTATGCTTTGAGAGGTTGTTTTGCAGAAAAGGAGAAGTGCATGAGCGACTGGATCGATGTGGCGGCAGTGGATGACTTCTTGCCCGGCACTTGCCGCGTCGTCGCCACTGGCGACTTTCCCATACTCGTGGTCAATCTCGACGGCCGCTATTATGCGGTCGAGAACACTTGCACCCATGAATACGCCGAACTTTCCGACGGCACGTTGGAGGGCGAGGAGATCGTCTGCCCGCTGCACGGAGCGCGATTCTCGGTGGTGACCGGCGCAGTGCTGGCACCGCCCGCGCTTGAAAATCTGCGGACATTTCCCGTGCGCGTTACCGACGGCTGGGTGGAAGTGGACGCCGAGGGCGAATATAGCCCCGGAGTTTAGAGCCTACTGAAAAAGGCTCCTAGCGATAGGGCGCGTCCTGCGCCCGGTCGGCGGCGATCTGCCGCTCGAACTTATCCCCGTGCATCAGTAATCCGTTTTTATCGATGACGGCCTGAGTGCGCTCTTCCATATGGAATTCGAAGTAGCGCGTCATGACGACCGCATCGGTCGGGCAGGCCTCCTCGCAGAAGCCGCAATATATGCATTTGAAGAGGTCGATGTCATAGCGCGTCGTTCGACGCGTGCCATCCGGCCGCTCTTCCGATTCGATGGTGATGCACATCGCGGG
>CAMLME010000055.1 GCA_946481235.1 uncultured Methylobacillus sp.
GCGCCAATGCCTTCGCGCATGAGTCCGGCATCCACCAGGACGGCGTGCTCAAGCACCGCGAGACCTACGAGATCATGCGTGCCGAAGACGTGGGCTGGAACGCCAACAAACTCACCTTGGGCAAGCTTTCGGGCCGCAATGCTTTCCGGACGCGTTTGAAAGAGCTCGGCATCGAGTTGGAGAGCGAAGATGCGCTCAACGCCGCGTTTGCGCGTTTCAAGGAGTTGGCCGACAAGAAGTCCGAGATATTCGACGAAGACTTGCAGGCACTGGTGAGCGACGAAGTCGTCAACGAAGCAGGCGAGAACTACAAGCTCGTTTACCTCAACGTCTGCTCACAGACTGGCGAAACACCGCATGCACGCATTACCGTGCTGGACAACACGGCCGAGCGCAGCGCTGAAGCGGATGGCGGTGGCCCTGTCGATGCCTCCTTCAAGGCCATCGAGCAGATCGCCCAGAGCGGTGCGGAGCTGTTGCTGTACTCGGTGAACAACATCACCACCGGCACCGATGCGCAAGGCGAAGTTACGGTCCGTCTGACCAAGGGCGGTCGCATCGTCAATGGTCAGGGTGCGGATACCGACATTGTCATTGCCTCCGCCAAGGCTTACTTGAATGGCCTCAATAAGCTGCATTCGAAGATGGAGCGCGCGCATCCGCAGGTTTAGGAAGGATTTTGTAATTCCAGGGGCCGCCGCCGAGCGGCCCTTTTTCTTTTGAAAGACAGGAATGGAAGCGGGACAGAAGTGGGGTGCTGTGCCTGCTGGCACTGCTATTTGCCGGTCTTCTCGTCAGGCTTTATCTTCAGGTAGCGTTCATCGCTGAAGGTGCAGACCAATCCGGGCCGGTAGGCCACCAGTAATGTGATCAGCATGCCGGTCAGCATGGCTTCCGACCAGCCCATGAGGATGAAGTAGGGCAGGTAGTGCGCTCCAAGATAGCTGCCGGAATAAGCGCCCACACTACCCAATACCGCAACAGCCGCAATGCCGCAGGCGGCCATAGCCAAGCCTGCGCCGAGAAAGGCATTGACGAAGATATACACGAACAGATGGTTGGGCAGGCGCGTATCGGCGATCCGGAAAATCGTGTGACTCAGTAGAACCGGCAAGGCGGCCATCAGCAGAAAATTGATGCCCAGGCTGGCCCAACCTGCCGCGCCCGAGATCGTGACTGCCAGAAGAACAAGCACGAGAACCGCTAGCGCCAGCCATGGTCCGAACATCAATGTGAGCAGTGTGCCGCCTAGCAGGTGGAAATCCAGTCCGGGCTTGACCCCAGCCTTGACGCTCCAGGCCAGCATCAGGGCCACGGCCACGGCCATGCACACATTGAGATAATCCGGACGCTGCAGCCTGCGCCAGGGTGCCTGGAGCGCCGCCAACGCAATCACGACAAGGGCCAGGCCGTTGGCGACCCAGAGCAGTGCGGAAGGCAGCAGGAAGTCTGGAAAATTCATGATGAAACAGATAAAACCTCGCGCTCTTGCGCTAAACTTTACGCCTTTTTAGATGGTTGGAGAATACGATTGCGCCTAGCCTTGTTTGATCTGGACAATACCCTGTTGGCCGGGGACAGCGATTTCGAGTGGGCCGAATTCCTGATTTCGCAAGGCGTACTGGACCGCCAGTTGCATCAGGCGCGCAACGCGAAATTCTATGAGGATTACAAGAGCGGTACGCTGGATATCCACGCGTTCCTGGAGTTCCAGCTCAAACCCTTGTCACAGCATCCACGCAGCCAGCTCGACGCCTGGCACCAGAAATACATGGAAACCAAAATCCGCGGCATGATGACCGCCAAATCCCGTTCGCTGGTGGAAAAGCACCGCCAGGCCGGCGACCTGATGATGGTCATCACCGCCACCAACTCTTTTGTGACAGCACCGATTGCCCGCGAGTTCGGTATCGACCACCTGATCGGCACCATTCCCGAGGAAATTGACGGCGAATTCACCGGCCGCGTGACTGGCGTGCCGAGTTTTAAGGAAGGTAAGGTCACCCGTCTGCATGCCTGGCTGCATGATCGCGGGCAAGGCTTGGCGGATTTTGAGGAGACGTGGTTCTACAGCGATTCGCTGAACGATTTGCCGTTATTGAAGGTGGTGGATCATCCGGTCGCGGTGGACCCGGATCCGACCTTGCGCGCTTATGCCGAAGAAGCGAACTGGCCGATTATCAGTCTGCGTAATTGAATTGTCATACATCATTCCGGGCTTGCCCTGGAGTGATGCAAGCACTTAACGCCCCAGCACCACTTCCAGTACGAACTTGCTGCCGATATAAGCCAGCAGCAAAATCCCAAAACCGCTCAAGGTCCAGCGGATGGCCGTTTTACCGCGCCATCCGTATTGGCGGCGACCGATCAGTAGCGCAGCGAAGACCACCCACGAAATGATCGTGAAAACATTCTTGTGGTTGAGTTTGAGTGCCTGATGAAACAGTTGCTCGGAAAACACGATGCCGCTGATCAGCGTCAGCGTCAGCAGAATGAATCCCAGCGTGATGATGCGGAACAGTAGTTTTTCCATCGGGAGCAATGGCGGAAACTCAGGCAGGCGGATGAGCGTAGGCTTGCGGTGCAGGCTGCGCTCCGCGACGGTCATCAGCAGCGCATGCAGCGCGGCAAACGTGAACAGGCTGTAGGCCAGCAGCGCGATCACCAGGTGCCACATGAAAGCCGGCTGGTCGGCATAGGGCAGCATGTGCGTTTCCGGCAGCAGCTTTTGCAACACCACGAACACGGCAGCGGGCGGCAGCACAAAAGCCTGCAGGCTGTGCATTTCGCGTTTCAGGTCGGCAATCCAGTAGATCAGCACGGTCAGCCAGAAAATCGCCGAGAGGGCATTGGTCAGGCCGAGATTGAGCCCGCCGGTAAACAGCGATTTGGAGAGCAGAACGCCATGCAGCAAGAGGCCGATGGCAATCGCAACGTGATGCCACGGGGCATGATCGGCGGGCGATTTTGCTTTTCCGTTGCGCCAGAAATCAAAAGCGACCGCCATATAAAACCCGGCGACCAGTAAATTAGGGAGTAAGTCCAGCATTCTTCGGTTAAAATTCCTGTCTTTGCGTCACTATATCACGAGCGTCATACAGCAGAAACGCCGTGGTTTCTGACATACCAGCCGGAATACCCATGCTTGAAAATCTGACCGGACGGCTCCAGCAAGTCGTCAAAACCCTGCGCGGACAAGCGCGACTGACTGAAGAGAACATCCAGGAAGCGATGCGCGAGGTGCGCATGGCCTTGCTTGAGGCCGACGTCGCGCTACCCGTGGTCAAGGACTTCATCGCCCACGTCAAGGAACGCGCCCAAGGCCGCGAAGTGCTGCAAAGCCTGACGCCGGGCCAGGCCGTTATCCAGGTTGTCCACGATGAGCTGACCAAGCTCATGGGCGAGCACAATTCTGCGCTCAACCTCGCCAGCGTACCGCCTGCGATCATTCTCATGGCCGGCCTGCAAGGTTCCGGTAAAACCACGACTTCCGCCAAGCTCGCCCGCTTGCTGAAGGAGCAGAAAAAGAAAGTGCTGCTGGTCAGTGCCGACGTGTACCGTCCGGCCGCTATCGAGCAGCTGCGCACGCTGGCCCAGCAACTCGATATCGATTGCTTCGACTCCAATGCCGGTCAGAAGCCGGAAGACATCGCCCGCAACGCTCTGGATCATGCGCGCCGTCACTTCCATGACGTGATGATCTTCGACACCGCCGGCCGCCTCGCCATCGACGAAGCGATGATGGGCGAGATCAAGAATTTGCATGCCTTGCTGAACCCGATTGAAACCCTGTTCGTGGTGGACGCGATGCAAGGCCAGGATGCCGTCAACACTGCGCGTGCCTTCAACGAAACATTGCCGCTTACCGGCGTGGTGCTCACCAAGCTGGACGGTGATGCACGCGGCGGTGCCGCACTCTCCGTGCGCCAGGTTACCGGCTGTCCGATCAAGTTCGTCGGTGTCAGCGAAAAGGTCGATGGCCTCGAACCTTTCTATCCCGAGCGCATGGCCTCGCGCATCCTCGGCATGGGTGACGTGCTCAGCCTGATCGAGCAGGCGCAGAAAAACGTCGATATCGACGAAGCGAAAAAACTGGCCGAAAAGGTCAAATCTGGCAAGAACTTCGACCTGGAAGACTTCAAGGCGCAGATGCTGCAGATGCGCAAAATGGGCGGTGTCGGCGCATTGATGGACAAGATGCCCGCACAGCTTGCCAACATGGCCTCGGGCGTTAATGCGCAAGTCGGCGACAAGGCCATGAGCCGCATTGAAGGCATCATCAATTCCATGACCCCGCAAGAGCGCCGCAAGCCGGACCTGCTCAAGGCCTCGCGCAAGCGCCGCATCGCTGCCGGCGCCGGCGTTCAGGTGCAGGAAGTCAACCGCCTGCTGCACCAGTTCGAAGAGATGCAGAAAATGATGAAAATGTTCTCCAAGGGCGGCATGAGCAAGATGATGCGCGCCATGCAAGGACGTTTTCCCGGTCTGCGCTAGTTTTCGTTGACCGGGAAAATTCTTTACGGGATAATTGCGCCCCTTCTGGGATGGTAGCTCAGTGGTAGAGCAGCGGACTTTTAATCCGTTGGTCGTGGGTTCGACCCCCACCCGTCCCACCAAGTAAAGTCAAAGGGTTAGTGTTCAGGCACTAGCCCTTTTGTCTTTCTGAATCGACAATATTCTGAACTTACTTGGCTATAAGCATTCTCAAAATTGATGCAATATCAATTGTTCTTTGGAGATTCAATGCGCAACACACTTCTTGCCCTTGTTTGCGCTTTCGTAGTCATGATGTCCACTGCAAATTCCGCAGACAACAACATGCGCCCAGGACTGTGGGAAATAACCACGACATCAGACCTTTTATGGCTGGCGCCGCAGATTTCGCCAGATAACATGCAAAATTTGAAGGATTTGGCCGAGCAGTATGGGGTTGATATGCCGCAAATTCAAATGGGCGAGGCAACCTCCAAGGCTTGCATTACCCAGGAAATGGCGGATACAAAAAACGTCCCCGATTTTTACCAATCTGAATTGGGATGTAATACTAAAAACGCGACCCGGAACGGAAACAATTACAGATTAGAGTTCGTTTGCGCCGGCCCTCAATTGAAGGGCAATGGAACAGCAGAAGGGACATTTACCAGCCCAGAGAGCTTTTCGGGGCGGACTCACTTTGATGGAGTTGCACAAGGAGTTCCTGTCAATGAGCATGCCGATATCAGCGGTCGATGGATTAATTCAGACTGCGGAACCATAAAGCCAATGTAAAACTGCCGTTCAGGTTGGAAACGAGAGCGGCATGAGTCATAAGGCTACAACGGCTTACTACTTATTAGTTTGATGAATTCTGTGCCAACACCTTAGCCCAGAATTGTGTTTGCTGCTTTTGAAATTGCAATTGATCTGTGGTGCGATTTTGAAGCCAAACGGTTACTGAGAGAAAAGCAGAGA
The DNA here is from genome assembly GCA_946481235.1 of uncultured Methylobacillus sp. The sequence goes on from CAMLME010000055.1 coordinate 5,452, forward strand.
CGATTGCTAAAATGGCAATTGCATCAAACGACATTACAAACTCCTAAAAAATAGACTTCGGAATTTCTTATTTGATGTTGTAGGTAGATTCTAGTTTGATTATGTAATTTGCATAACTGGACCAAAGTACTACTACCTACTTGATCACTACGAAGGGGCACACACTGCTCTGTGATTGGCCGATAAGGATTGCATCACTAACGGATGGATCCCATTACTCCTACCAAAAAATAAAGGCTCGCATGTTGCGAGCCTTTATCACTTCGGTTCGTTAGCTGGCAATTGCTGCCGGTATCAAATAATGATCCGCCAATAATGCTGCGAACAGCAGCGTTAAATAGAGTATCGAATACCTGAATGTCCGCCGCGCCAGTTCATCGCTATATTTGCGATACAGCCCAATCGCGTAGGCCATGAAAATAGCATTTAGCACAGTCGAGGCGACCAGATAAATCCATCCGCTCATGCCGCTGCCGAAAGGCATCAGCGTGACCGCCACCAGGATGATGGTATACAGGAGGATGTGCAGGCGGGTGAATTCTTCGCCGTGCGTGACCGGAAGCATGGGCAGGCCGGATTTGGCGTACTCCTCACGGCGGTAGAGTGCCAGCGCCCAGAAGTGCGGTGGGGTCCAGGCGAAGATGATGAGGAACAGGATCAGCGATTCCGGCGAGACTACGTTATTGACGGCGGCCCAACCGAGGATGGGCGGCATCGCGCCGGAGGCGCCGCCGATGACGATATTCAGCGGCGTCGCGGGCTTGAGGAACACGGTGTAGATGACGGCATAGCCGACGAAGGTAGCCAGAGTCAGCCACATCGTCAGCGGGTTGACGTTGTAATACAGGATAGCGAGGCCGAGCGCGCCGACCAGCGTGGCGAAGATGGCAGTTTGTATCGAGGTGACTTGGCCGGTGGGCAACGGTCGCGCGCGGGTGCGAGCCATGACGGCGTCGATTTTTTGTTCGATGAGGCAATTGAATGCGGCGGCGGCACCGGACGCGAGGGCGATGCCGATGGTGGCATTCAGCAGGAGGTCGAGTGGGACCATGCCGGGTGTAGCGAGGAACATGCCGATCATCGCGGTGAAGACGATGAGTGCCGTCACACGCGGTTTACACATCAGAAAGAAGCTTTGAAAGCTGATTCCGATACGTTGAAGTCTGATAGCCAAGACAGCGCTCATAACAACTTACCTCCCCGACTTCATAGTCGTTTTCGAGTTTAACACCACTAAAGAAATTAGCAATAAAGCGGCCACCGCGTTGTGTGCGACCGCGACCGGAAGCGGCAGACTGAACATGACGTTGCTGATGCCCAGTGCGACTTGTGCAACCAGCAGGCCCGCAATCACAACACCCAGATCGGCGATCCCAGGCATACGCATAGCCTTGTAAGCCAGCCAGCCGAGATACAGGAAAGTCACGAGCGCGCCGAGTCGATGTGTCCAATGGATGGCTGTCAAGGCAGCGAGCGACAGCTGATCGCCGTTGGCGGTTTCGCCGAGTTCGCGAATCATGTGGAATGCGTTGACGAAATCCATGGTCGGGAACAGGCTGCCTTGGCACGCCGGGAAATCGGTGCAGGCGAGAGCGGCATAGTTGGAGCTGGTCCAGCCTCCCAGGAATATCTGGAATGCGAGTACAACCAACCCGAGGCGCGCCCAAGGGCGCAGTGTGTTGAAATTGGCGCCGTAGATCGAAGGGAGGGTGCCGAAGCGTCGATGAGCGAGCCAGGTCAGCAGGGCCAGAGTAGTCATGCCACCAATGAGATGAGCGCTAACGATGACCGGTTTCAGCAGCATTGTGACTGTCCACATGCCGAGCGCCGCTTGAAAAACTACTACCAGCAGCAGCACGGTCGGTAAACCGGTAGGGGTATGCATCCTGCGGCGATTGCGCCAGGCGGTGATGAAAATCGCCAGAATCAGCAGACCCAGCGTGCCGGCGAAATAGCGATGCACCATTTCCTTCCAGGCCTTGTGCGATTCAAAAGTCTTGTCCGGAAATGCCCTTTCAACATGTGCGAGCGCAGAATCGCTTTGCGGAACGGTCAGGTGGCCATAGCAGCCGGGCCAGTCCGGGCAGCCGAGGCCTGCGTCGGAGAGGCGCACATAAGCACCAAGCACGACGACGCAGAGGGTCAGAAGGACGGCGGCCAGCACGAGTCGGTCGAAGAGTTTCATCATCCTACCCAGGAGTATTTCAGGAGGCGTGTCATGTCTTCACGCAGGCCTTTGGGTTTGTAATTTGGCGGGTAGCTCATCATCAAATTGCCGAGCGGGTCGACGAGGTAAACCCGGCCCGAAGTGCCTGCAGGCTGGTCGGGTAGGTCGAACTGCTGCGCAAGGGCGGCGGCTTCATTGCCGGCCAATACGACGAGGTCGGGGTATTGCTGCTGGATCGCGGCGAGCTCAGCCTGGTCGGTAACGGAGGAAATCACAAGCACGCGCTGCACGCGTTCGATTTCCTTGTTCAGCGAAACGTGGATCTGGCGCAGCTGGTGGACCTGCTTCTGGCACTCCTTCGCGCAGCCGGCGGCGGATACATACACTACGTTCCATTTGGTTTTCCATTGCTCGGCACCGAAGGGTTTGCCATTCAAATCCGGCGTGGGCGAGAGCTGCAGCGCCTTGGGCGGGGCGATCAAATCGCCGTGGCTGGAACCGCCCGGGCGATAATCGAGTTGATACATCGCCAGCACGACCAAAATGGGCAATACGAATAGCACCAGAAGAAAGACGAGCATCCGGCGGCCCTTGGTTCGTTGTTTTATTTCCTGCGACATTCTATTACTCGACTTTCTTGAAACTGAGGACAAGGTAGATTGCGATCAGCGTCGCGGCGAAACCGAACCACTGGTAGGCATACCCGAGATGCGTTTCGATACGTTCCGCCGGGCGCGGCCAATTGCGCACGAATCCGCCAGCCGGGCTGTCGGGGTCGAGTCGGACAACGAGTGGATACAGCTTGAGCGGGACGGATTTCAGGTAGCGATCCATATCCATATTCTGCCAGACCGGTTGCCATTTGCCGTCCGCAGGCGGTGCTGCCAGTGTAAATATCTTGTTCGAGGGCAACCACAGACTGCCGGTGACTTCCTGCGTACCTGAGGGGGTGGCGACATCAGGTACGACGCTGTGCTCGGCCGGGGCGGGAATCCAGCCGCGATTGACGAGGATGTGGCGCTCGCTTCCGGCGATGCGCAATGGGGTGATGACGTGATAGCCGGCAACGCTGCTCTCGACCTGATTATCGAGCAATATCTGGTATTGCGTTTCGAACGTGCCTTGCACTTTGACGCGGCGGTAGCGCCAGTCTTCCGCATTGCCGATTTTCTCAGGCATGGCGATCGGGGTTTCGGTCAAATGGCTATCGAGCTGGCTTTGCAAAGCCTGTTTAGCTTCGGCCTTGTGCAGTTGCCAGAGCCCCAGGCGAATGAATAGCGCGACGAACACAATGGTTGCCAATGCGGGCAGGAGGCGTGGTCGGAAGCGGTATTTCAAGGCAATTGCTTTATGCTTGGGTGCGCCGCATAATCGGGCGCATTACCAAAAGCGAGGTCTGCCATGTTGCTGAAACTTTTCATCATCGCTGCATTGCTGCTGATCATCGGCAGTCTGTTTTCCGCTCTGTTTTATCTGATGAAGGATAAAGGCCAGGGGAAACGTACTGTGAAAGCCTTGACCTTGCGCATCTCACTTTCCCTGGGTTTATTCCTGCTGTTGATGATCGGGTACTACACCGGCATTATCGGCCAGCCGCACCCTTAAGGGTTCTTCCTTAAATCCAGCGATCATTGCCTGGGCGTTGTTCTTGTCTTGCCTGGTACGAACGCTGGACTTATAGAAACATCCTGATTTCCTGTAAAAAAGCGATGCCCTCGGGCATCGCTTTTTATTTGTCCTTACAGCCAGTACACCAGCACGAAGAGCAGCAGCCACACCACGTCAACAAAGTGCCAATACCAGGCAACGCCTTCGAATCCGAAGTGATGTTCCGCAGTGAAGTGCCCTTTCATACTGCGAAGCAGAATCACGATCAGCATGATGGTGCCCAGCGTCACATGGAAGCCGTGGAAGCCGGTCAGCATGAAGAAGGTCGCGCCGTAAGCACCGCTGCCTAGGGTCAGGCCGAGTTCCTCATAGGCGTGATGATATTCGTAGCCTTGCAGGAAAATGAAGGAGATACCCAGTGCAACAGTCATCATCAGGCCGATGATCAATTGACGGCGGTTACTGTTCAGCAGACCCCAGTGTGCCCAAGTGACCGTTGCGCCGGAAGCGAGCAGGATCATCGTATTGATGGCTGGAATGCCCCATGCGCCCATCGGCGTGAATTGCATCGGCTTGTATTCGTTGCCGAGCACCATGCCGCCGGGGCCTGCAGTCGGCCATGCATCGGTGAAGCCGGGGTAAGGCGTGAATTGTGGGTCGAAGTGGGCGAGTTCCGGCACCGAGAATACGCGCATATAGAACAGCGCGCCAAAGAAGGCAGCAAAGAAGGCCACTTCCGAGGCGATGAAGACGATCATGCCGACGCGGAAGGAGCGATCCTCCCATTTCTTGTACATGCCGCTTTCGCTTTCGCCGATGATCTTGCCGAACCAGCCGAACAGTACGTAAACGATCGCCAGGAAGCCTACCAGCATCATCCACTTGCCCGAGGCAAAGTGGTTAATGTTGAAAATGAAACCGGCCGCCAGCGCCAGGATTCCGGCCGAAAGTATGGCCGGGTAGATGCTGGGGTTAGGCACAAAATAATGGCCTTCATGTGTCTGTGTGGTCATACAAAACTCCTCTACGGTGTTTTAGTGTTCATTTGCCGCTGCGTTCGATTATGACGCGCGGCTCTCCCTAGTTTGACGTCGGAACAGCATGAAAAAACGCATACGACAATGTCACGGTACGTATATCTTGCGGCAGGTCCGGGCTCACGTAAAAACGGAGCGGCATTTCCTTGGTCTCGCCTGCCTTCAGTTCCTGCCTCTGGAAGCAGAAACATTCGATTTTCTTGAAGTAGAACGTTGCCTGTCCCGGGCTTACGCTCGGTATGGCTTGGCCAACCACCGTTTCATTGGTCATGTTCCTGGCTTCGAAGGTGGCCAGCATGATCTGTCCGGGACGGACTTTCATGCTGGTTTGCTTCGGATAAAAATTCCAGGCCAGTCCGGGCATCACGCTGCTGGTGAATTCCACGTTCACCCAGCGTGACTCGTCTACCTTCATCGACTTTGCCACCGATGCAGGAAGACCCTCGGTCTTTCCATTCAAGCCAGTCAAGTCGCAAAACACGTTGTAGAGAGGAACCAGCGCGAATGCGAACAGCACCGCGCCAGCGACTACCCACATCAGTTTCCAGGCCAGTCGCTTGTTGTCGGCCGCTCTTTTTTCCTGATCGATCAAGATTGCAGTACCACGAACATTGCCGTCACATACCAGAACAGAACCAGGACGCCCAGGGCGATGGCAATGCGCAGGCTGCTGCGACGTTTTTTCTCACTCATCTGTTCCATTGTTTTCCCATGCCTGGCCCGACGGTATTCCTCGACGGACCAGGTTGCGTTCATCGAATTACTTGATGACCGGTTGTTCAGTGAAGCTGTGGTAAGGCGGCGGCGAAGGCAGTGTCCATTCCAGACCTTCCGCACCTTCCCACACCTTGTCGGCAGCCTTCTCGCCACCACGAACGCACCGGACGATGTTGTACACCATGATCAGTTGCGACAGGCCGAGAATGAACGCGCCTATCGTGGAGATCATGTTGAACTCGGCGAACTGCAGCGCGTAATCCGGGATGCGGCGCGGCATGCCGGCCAGCCCCAGGAAGAACTGCGGAATGAAGG
>CAMLME010000056.1 GCA_946481235.1 uncultured Methylobacillus sp.
CGAGCTCGCCCACCGCCATGTAGTCCGGGCCGTTGGGCTCGATGCCCATGCCCCAGATGGCGCCGCCAGCGAAGCCCGCGCCGTTCTTGAGGATGTCTTCCAGATGCTCGGCGGGGACCGACTTGACCTTGGCTACCCCATGGATGTCGACGAATTGCGCCAGCACATACTTGACGTTATTGTCTTTCAGGAACTTCTTTGCTTCCGCCAACGTTTTCATAATTTCTCCTAGAAATTGATAAAGCCTGTTAGAGCATTTCCTTGAAATGACAGGAGACGCCAACCGCGCCACCGCCGAGTTCCTCGGCGATTTCAAGCAGCGTGTCCCATATGTAAGGGCCGTAGGTCCCGTCGCACCACAGGCGATAAACCGTTTCGCCGTTCAGCTGCTGGCGCAGCAGGGTGACCGAGATACCAGCCATTTGCGTCATCACCACCGCGTCGGGTGCCAGCGCCTGATCGCGCAGATCAAGCGCGCAGACTTCCGAAAAAAGCGCCTGTACGCGGCTGCCGCTCAAAATCAGTGCGGTATCGTTGCGCTGCACCTTGTAGATTCCATAGGCCTTGGGCTGATTGGCCGCATGCAATGCCTCACATGCTTTTCCGTTCAGCTGGTCTTCCACCAGGAATTCGTTGAGCCCCAGCCGCAGCACCAGCGTATCCGGCTGGTGCCGGACCCAGGCATTGCCCTGCGGCGGGATTTCGACCTTGTGTTCCTTCAGCCACTGCACCGCATTCAGGCCCTTGACCCCGAAACGCGGGAAGCAGCTGACATCGCAGATGCCGAGCGTGCTCTTGCGCTTGTTCTCGATTTCCGCACTCGTAAATTCAATAGCGACTTCCATGCCATTCATGACGGTCATCTTCGGGGAGAGCCGCTGCTGGGCGTAGGCGACGGGTGTTACCCGGGTTAAGGATTCCATATTCAATTTCCTTTGTGCGTCTTGATGAACGGTGTTTTGGCAACCGTCGCATTGACCATCGCCCCGCCATCGGTGCGGATGCGGAACACCGAACCCGCCGTAGCCGTGTCCGGATCTACATAGGCGAAGCCAATCACGCGGCCGACCGAGCGGCTGAAAGCGACGCTGGTTGCCCGCCCCTTGATCTGGTTGGCATCGTCGATCACCAGGTTGCATTCCTGCGGCATTTCGCCGTTGTAGCCTTCGTCCAGCACGAAGGGAACCAGACGCTTGGTGACCGGCTTCCTGGCGAGGATCTTGAGACTGCGCTGCCCGACGAAGAAGGGTTTGCCCATCTTGATCGCCCAGTCCGAGCCGATTTCGTAAGGGTTGGTGAGCCCGTCGGTATCGTGGCTGACCAGGTGGTTGCCCATTTCCAGGCGCAGCAGGCGTTGCGCGTCGGTACCGAACGGCCGCAATCCGTCGTCCTTGCCGGCTTCGATGACCGCTTCCCACACATGGCGCGCTTCGGCAGCCGGCACATGGATTTCGTAGGCCAGCTCGGCCACGAAACCGACGCGCAGGATGCGGGCAGCCACGCCGGCCACTTTCGCCTCTCGCACATGCCCGGCCGGGAATCCTTTTTCCGACAGGTCCAGCGGCGTCAGTTTTGCCAGGATGTCGCGTGCGTTGGGTCCGGCCAGGTTCATCGCACCCATGGCGCCAGTCACGTTGACCAGGCCGACACTGAGTTGCCAGCGTTGCAGCCAGCGCTGCATCTCGCGGTACACCGCCGCCGCATTGGAGGTGTTGGTCGAGACATAGAACTTCTCGTCGTCCAGGCGCGCTGCCACGCCGTCATCGACCACGACGCCGGACTCGTCCAGCAGCAGCGCAAAGCGGGTCTCGCCGACCTTCTGGCTGGCAAAGCTGCCGGTATAGAAACGTTCCAGGAATTGCGAAGCATCCGGGCCGCATACTTCGATCTTGCCCAGCGTACCGGCGTCGATGATGCCGGCCGAGAGGCGCACCGCCATCGCTTCGTCCTGCACGATCTCGCGCTTGTCCACGCCGGGCTTGTCGTAATAAGCCGGACGCATCCAGGCGCCGCCTTCGACGAATACCGCACCGGCTTTTTCATGCCAGCCGTGGATGGAGGTCAGGCGATGCGGATGGAAACCGCGGCCGCCCAGATGCCCGATAGGCGTGGGATGGAAGAACGGCCGTGCCGTCGTGGTGCCGATGCGGTCCACCGGCAAGCCGCGAATCTTCGCCAGGATGCGGATCGCGTTCATGTTGGAATGCTTGCCCTGGCTGGGTCCCATGCCCACCGTGGTGAAGCGCTTCATCAACTCGATGTTGTCGAAGCCTTCCTTGGCGGCATTGACGAAATCCTTGACCTGCAGGTCCTCGTCGAAGTCGACGAAATTCTTGCCGGCCGGATGCGGCACGATAGGATACGGGTGACTCGGCGACGCTTCGCTGTGTGGTGCGACATCGATCTGCGGCGCCTGCTTGCCCAGATGACGCAGTACGTCCGAGACGGCACGTGCGCCGTCCATCATGCGCGCTTCCAGATCGAATACGCCATTGACCTTGCCGGCGGCAAACACACCGACCGGCAGCCGCGCTGGCACGAACTGGTGCACCACCTCGTCGTAGCGCATGCTGGTGCCGGCCTGATACAGCAGCGCACCGGCCGGCGCCCAGCCGGCGCTCATCGCAATCCCATCGCATTCGATGGTGGTCACATTCGCAGTATCTGCTGCGCTGGTGGATTCATTGTAGGCGCAGACCACCACGCCCCTGACGCCGAGATTGCCGGGAGCGGACAGCGCTTCATAAACGCAGCAACCCTTGCGGACAGGCACACCCTTGCGGGCGACGCTTTCCGCCAGTTCGCCATCCTCGCCTGCGGCGCGCATATCGATGATGGCCGCCACCTTGCAGCCGGCCTGCAGCAGGTCCAGCGCCACACGGTAACCGTGGCTGTTGGCCGTGACCACCACGCCATTCTCGAAGGGCTTGACCGAGTAGCGATGGATCAGGCGCTGTGCGGCCGAACCCAGCATCACGCCGGGCAGGTCGTTGTAGCGGAACACCGGTGGCTGCTCGAATACGCCGCTGGCGACGATCACCGTTTTCGCCCGCACCTTGGTGATGCCGTCGGCGCCGACGATGGGGATCAGGTGATCGGCGTAGTAACCGCCGGCGTAGGCGCCGGAAAGCACCGTAATATTGGGGTACTTGGCCAGCAACGCCTGCAATTCCTGCAGTTGCGTCGCCGCTTCACCGGAGCCGGCACGATCATAGGTCAGGCTGCCGCCGACTTGCTGATTCTCATCGACCAGCGTCACTTCCAGCCCGTTGTGCGCCGCGACGATGGCGGCGGTCAGGCCGGATGGCCCGGCACCGACGACCAGCAGGTCGCAATGCGTGTTGAGCTTGCGCTTCAGGATGCGCGGGTAATGGAAATTGACGACGCCCAGCCCGGCCGCCTTGCGGATGATGTTTTCCCAGAACGGGAACAGGCTGCGAGGCGTATGGAAGGCCTTGTAGTAGAAGCCTACAGGCAACAGCTTGGAAATCTTGTCGATATAGCTGTTCTTGTCCTTCCGCACGCCGCCGTCGGTGTTCACGGCCATGAGCTGCATGCCGTTCCTGACCTCCACGACGTCGGCACGCATATTGGTATCCACGCCGTCGGTCATCATCGCATTGACGTCATGGTTGGCGAGACTCAACACGCCGCGCGGACGGTGATACTTGAAGCTGCGGCCCAGCACCTGCTCATTGTTGGCCCATAGCGCACTGCTGATGGTGTCGCCCTCGAAACCCAGATAGGTATTGCCCTCGTACGTGAATTTCACCGGCTTGTTGCGGTTGATCCATTCGCCCGGCTGCTTCGGTAAACGCATGCTCATTGCTTGTCCTCCTGACCGAAGAGATAGGTACGCGCCACCTCGTCCGTCATCGTATTTCTCTCGGCGATGAACCAGGTCCCGCTCGGGCCGTGGTACCACCATTCTTTTTTCATCCCCGGCGCGCCGTTGCGGTAGTGGACGTAAGCCGCCCACTCCTTGTCCGAACAGGTGTTCGGATCCGGCATGTCACGCACCTCGCCGCCGAAGACGAATTCGGTCAGCGGTCGCACGCCATTCATCGGACATTTCAGTAATTTCATGTCTGTATACCCTTAGCTTTAATGGCCGACCGAAGCCGCGCCCTTCTCACCGGTCAACTCGTAATCCTCGAAGCGCGACAGGCGGAAGGAGTGGATCAACTCCGGCGCCATATCCTTGGCAATCGTCTCGGCCATGGTCTTGCCGCTGATCGGCGTGGCCTTGAAACCCCAGGTTCCCCAGCCGGCGTCGAGGTAGAAGCCTTCTACCGGCGTCTTGCCCATGATCGGCGCGAAGTCCGGCGTGATGTCGGCCATGCCGGCCCACTGGCGCACGATCTTGATGTTGGAGAGGAAGGGGAACATGTCCAGGATGTGCGTCGTCAGGCCCTCGACGAAATCGAGCGAGGAGCGGGTGGAGTGCACTTCGTACGGATCGAGCGACGAACCCATCACCAGTTCGCCGCGCGAGGACTGGCTGACGTAGACATGCAGGCTGCCGGAAACCAGGATGGTATCCAGCCAGGGTTTCATCGGCTCGCTGACGCAGGCTTGCAGCGGCTGGATGATGATCGGCGTTTCGACGTCCACCATCTTGGTGACGCGCGGGGTAAAGCCGGCCACTGCCGACAGCACCTTGTTGGTGGCGATGTAGCCGCGATTGGTCTGCACGCCCTTGACCTTGCCGCTCTGCACGTCGATGCCGGTGACTTCGGTGTTCTGGAAAATCTCGACGCCCATCTGGTCGGCACCGCGGGCATAGCCCCAGGCTACCGCGTCATGGCGGGCAATGGAGCCCGGCGCGTGATAAAGCGCACCGAGGATGGGTGCCTGGCCGCTACAGCTGATGTCGAGCTGCGGGCAGGCCTTGGAAATATCGTCCGGGCCGACCACATAGCTTTCCACGCCGACATGCTTGTTGACCTCGGCGCGCCAGCGCATCGTGCGCATCGCCGACTCGGTATGCGCCAGCGTGAAGTGGCCGCGCGTGGAATAGAAGAGATTGAGGTCAAGGTCCTGCGACAGCTCTTCGAACAGCTTGACGCTGGCGTTGTAGAAATTGACGCCCTCGGGGGTGAGGTAGTTGGAACGGACGATGGTGGTATTGCGGCCGGTATTGCCGCCGCCAATGTAACCGCGCTCCAGCACTGCGACATTGGTGATGCCATGATCGCGCGCCAGATAATAAGCGGCGGCCAGACCGTGGCCGCCACCGCCGATGATCACGACATCGTAGCTTTTCTTGGGCGTTTCACAGGCCCGAAAAAAACGCGGCGCGGGATGTTCCCGGCTCAGTGCGTATTTAAGGAGTCTTAATGGCATTGCCGCTTCCTATCTCTTTTGTGTTCGTTTTGCACATGATCACCATAACTTTCCAAGTGACAATTTAATTAACTTAATTTAATCATATGAAACATTAGGTGCTATTTATCCATAGCCAAAAACCGAAGTCAATAACAATTTTGAAACTTTATTTATTAAAATGAAACTTAGGATATGGTCGGCATGATTTTTATGTAAGAATTTGCCTGTTTACGCTTTCATCGATTAGGCTTGGACCTTATGACAACCTCGCTCCAGACAGCTCCAACAGCCCAGGTATCGCCCACCGGCAATACGCTCGACGCCTACCTCGGACATACCATACGCCAACTGCGGCAACAGCATGGCCTGACGATTGCGGAGGTCTCGCAGCTGGCCGGCATCAGCCGCGGCATGCTGAGCAAGATCGAAAACGGGCTGGCTTCGACCAGCCTGGATACGCTGGAGCAACTCGCCAACTCTCTGGGCGTCACCCTCTCCCGACTGTTCCGTGATTACAACGCGCCTACCGGCGGCGCGCAGTTCGTCAAAAACGGCCAGGGCATGGAGGTCGTTCGCCGAGGCACCCGCTGCGGCCATACCTATCAATTGCTGGCTTATGATCAGGGTCCGCAGAAAATCTTCGAGCCGTTCCTGATCTCGCTGGAAGAACAGAATGAGGAGTTCCCGCCGTTCGAGCACCCCGGAACGGAATTCATCTACATGCTTGAAGGCATCGTGGAATACAGCGTCGCGGGCGAATCCTATGTGCTGGAGCCCGGCGACTCGCTGACCTTCCGCGGCGAACTGCCGCATCGCCCGGAAAAGCTGATCCAGATGCCGATCCGTTTTCTGGCGATCATTCACTACGGAAACGCCGATAAGGCGAGTGAAGGGGAATAGTTTGACTGACATCAACATCGCCTCCGCTTCTGTTGAAGACATTCCGCAACTGGTCAAATTGCTCGACCAGCTATTCACTATTGAAAAAGATTTTCGGCCAGACCGTGAACGCCAGGTCCGCGGACTATTGCTGCTGATTTCGCGGCCCGAACAAGGCATCATCAAGGTCGCCCGCAACGCAGAAGGCAAGGCTATCGGCATGGTAAGTGCGCAGCTGGTCATCTCCACCGCGCAGGGATCGCCTTCGGCCTGGGTGGAAGATATGGTGATCAGCCCTGAATACCGCGGTGCCGGCACAGGGAAAGCGCTACTCCAGTCGGCCCTCGACTGGGCCAGGGAGAAAGGCGCAACACGCGCCCAACTAATGGTAGATATGGAAAACGAACCGGCAATCGGCTACTACCGCCACCTCGGCTGGGAAACAACGCAACTGCAAGTTCGCCGCATTTTTCTTTAGGCTAACAGGTCAATTATCAAGATAGCCATTGCGCCACCTAACGACAGCAGGTTGGTGCTCCTGGCGACTCGACCAGAGAAATGTTGAGGCCGAATGACCGAGATCAGCGACCCGAGGCCGCGTCGCGCAGCTTGTGATGTCTTAACGATTCCATGGCATTTTGGCCAACACCGTCGTCAGTCCACATGAATTGGAAAGCCCGGCGTACATCAACCCTGCACCGATCAGGCCTGCGATCCAATAACCAGCAGGATGCCATAGTGCGCCAATAGCGACGCTAGACATGATCAGTGCGCCTGCAGTGATGCGCATTTGGCGGTCAAGCGAAATGGTGTTGCGCTTACCGTGTTCTACCGGCAAACCTGCGGAAATCCAGGCATTGGTTCCACCATCGACATGAATCACGCGCTGCATCCCTGCTGCGCGCAGCTTGGCCGTAGCGTACTGGCTACGCGTGCCGGTCTGGCAGATACAATAAAGAACGGCATCAACGCCAAAACGCGAGATCACATCGTCAACATTGAGTTGATCCAGCGGGATATTGACAGCCCCTGCAATCTTAAACGTCTCGAACTCCCCTTGAGTTCGCACGTCGAGAATAGCTACCTTCCCGGCCTTTATTTCATCGAAGAGCTGGATAGCCGAGACGCTTTGTAATGTCGTTTCAGTCGCGATCAGGTGTTCTGGATGGGTTGCGGCTTGCATTGCGCCAGCCTCGATATTGGCAGGAACCGCTTCATGCATCCGTTTTGGCATGGGCAGGCCGAGATTGTTCATGATGTCGATGAACTCATCGCGCGACTTTCCTGCAACTCTGGCATTAAAGTACTTTTCCTCGCCTATGCTGCTTAGCCGACGTCCTTTGTAGTCGTGGCCAGGAAAAACCAGCGTTTGCTCATCCAGAGCAAACAAGGTTTCGGTGATGCTGCTCCACAGCTCCTCAGGATTGCCGCCTTGAAAATCGGTACGTCCGCAGCCCCCTATAAAAAGCGTGTCGCCTGTGAATACACGATCTCTCCAAAGAAAAGAAACGCTGCCTCGCGTATGGCCGGGCGTGGATATCACGGTGATTTCCTCATGACCAAACAGGATGACATCACCATCCTTCAACATGAGGTCGTAGCCTTGTGCATTGCAATCGGCTGAAACGGCTGTAATCGCACCTGTTGACTGTTTTAATGTCTGTGCGGAGGTGATGTGGTCGGCGTGTACATGTGTCTCCAACGTATACTTAAGCTTGAGCCCGTGTTCGCGTATGAGTTTCAAATCACGCTCCACCTGCTCCAGCACCGGATCGATGATGACTGCCTCGTGGGTTGAGTCATCGGCAATCAAATACGTGTAGGTGGATGAGTCAGTATCGAATAGCTGTTTGAAAAACATACAGATACCTCTCTTGCTCGACAGCTGAAAATTTAGTCCAGTGTATAGAGAAGTATGAGTAGGAAGGGTACAAATGAAAAGGGCCACATTGCTGTGGCCCTTATAAACTGGCGCGCCCGAAGAGATTCGAACTCCTGACCCCTTGGTTCGTAGCCAAGTACTCTATCCAGCTGAGCTACGGGCGCGTTTTGATTTGCTTTCGACTTAACGTTGGAACAGTTAGCGTCGAAGAGGTCGCACATTATACCGAATAATCCCTCTGGCGCAAGCCGCGTTAGCGGCCCTGCCAATTTACGCGGTTACGAGAGGGCTTTTAGCGCGCGGACTGACGTTATAATTCCCCCATGAAATTGCTCGCCTTCGATACCTCCACCGAATACCTTTCACTTTGCCTGTGGCAGGACGGCGAAATGCTGTCGCGCGACTTACTGGCCGGGCAGAAGCATTCGCAGCTGATTTTGCCGATGCTGGGCGAAATGCTGGCCGAGACCGGGCTGACGTTGCCGCAGCTGGATTGCATTGCGTTCGGCGCTGGGCCGGGCTCGTTTACCGGTCTGCGCATTGGGTGCGGCGTGGCGCAGGGGCTGGCGTTCGGTGCGGATTTGCCGGTTGTTGGCGTGAGCACCTTGCTGGCGTTGGCGGTGCAGGCAAACTCAGACCACGTGATTGCCTGCCTGGATGCGCGCATGGGCGAGGTGTATCACGCGGCCTATGTACGTTCGGGAGAAGACTGGCTGACGGTGCGGGAACCCGGCCTGTACAAGCCACAGAATGTGCCTTCCGTCGAGGGTGATGCCTGGCACGGCATCGGCAGCGGCTGGGCCGCTTACGGCGAGATCCTGAATGAATGCTATACCGGGCAGATCAGCAGCGAGAATGGCGCTGCCTTTCCGCATGCGCGCGACATCGCAGCACTGGCGGTAAAAGACTTTGCACTGGGCAAGGCATTGCCCGCTGCCGAAGCCGCACCAATTTATATCCGCAACAAGGTTGCGCTAACGATGGCCGAACGATGAGCGCCGTTATCAAACCTGATACCGGTTTCCGCCCGATGCAGTTCGAGGATCTCGATCGGGTCATGGAAATCGAACCCAAGATTTATTCGCACCCATGGTCGCGCGGCAATTTTGCCGATTCGCTGCATGCCGGTTATAGCTGCTGGATTTACGAATCCGAGGGCGAGGTAGTCGGCTATGCGGTGATGATGTCGGTGCTGGACGAGGCGCATCTTCTGAATATCAGCATCGCCCAGGACTACCAGGGCCGCGGCATGGGCCGTGCGCTGCTGGATCATGTGATCGACATCGCCCGCCGTCATGGCGCGCAGATGATGTTCCTCGAAGTGCGGCCTTCCAACAAGAATGCCATCGCGCTGTACGAAAGCATCGGCTTCAACGAGTTTTCGGTGCGCAAGGGCTACTATCCCGCGCATAATGGCCGGGAAGATGCGATTCTGATGGGACTGGCGCTATGAGCTTGCCGCGCGAAGCACTACTGAAGGAACTGGAGTTGCTGCCGGTCTGGCGGCCGCGGGCAACGATGACTGATGTCACGCCTGTAATCGAGGCGCTAGCTGAGGTCGAGAAAACCGCCGAGATTTCCATAGCACCCTCGCCTACTCCGCAAACGCCCGCGCCGGAACCGGTTGAAATCATTACTCAGCCAGCCATCGCCAAAGCCGACATCGCAGAAATGGACTGGGATGCACTGGACGCCGCGATCAAGGCATGTGAAGCCTGCTCACTGGCGAAAACCCGCACCCAGACCGTGACCGGTGTGGGCGACCGCAATGCCGAGTGGCTATTCGTTGGCGAGGCGCCGGGCGCGGAAGAGGACCGGCGCGGCGAGCCTTTCGTCGGCCAGGCCGGCAAGCTGCTGGACAACATGCTGGCTGCTATTGAATTGAAGCGCGGCGAGAACGTGTACATCGCCAACGTGCTCAAATGCCGCCCGCCGGAAAACCGCGACCCGCACGGGGAAGAAGTCGTCAAATGCGATCCTTTTCTCAAACGGCAGGTCGAATTGATCAAGCCCAAACTGATCGTGGCGATGGGGCGCTTCGCGGCGCAATCGCTGCTAAATACCGACAGTGCCATCGGCGCATTGCGCGGCAAGCTGCATGACTACAACGGCGTGCCGGTGATCGTGACCTACCACCCGGCTTACCTGCTGCGCAACCTGCCGGACAAGGCCAAAGCCTGGGAAGACCTGTGCTACGCCCGCCGCACGATGCGGGACTTGCAAACACAGCAGGCGGCCATATCTTGATAAAAACTGCCTCTCATTAAGGAGATAACAAAATGCGTAAATGGCTCACCGCTTTCGTACTTTCATCCA
Source organism: uncultured Methylobacillus sp. (assembly GCA_946481235.1). The sequence goes on from CAMLME010000056.1 coordinate 10,406, forward strand.
TGCTGGTGCTTTCCGGTTGCGGCTACAACACCCTGCAATCGACCGACGAGCAGATCAACGCCGCGTGGTCCGAAGTGCTGAACCAGTACCAGCGCCGCGCCGACCTGGTGCCCAACCTGGTCAACGTGGTCAAGGGCTACGCCTCGCATGAAAAAGAAGTCCTTGAAACCGTCACCAACGCCCGTTCCAAAGTCGGCAGCATCCAGGCCACACCGGAGCTAGTCAATGACGAACAGGCATTCGCCAAATTCCAGGCCGCGCAGGGCGAACTGACTTCCGCCCTCTCCCGTTTGCTGGTAGTTGCGGAAAACTATCCGCAACTCAAGGCCGACGCCGGCTTCCGCGACTTGCAGGCGCAACTGGAAGGCACCGAAAACCGCATCGCCGTAGCACGCAATCGCTACATCAAGGCCGTGCAGGAATACAACGTGACGGTGCGCTCCTTCCCGAGCAATCTCACTGCGATGGTGTTCGGCATGAAGACCAAGCCCAACTTCACCGTTGAAAACGAGAAGGCCCTTGCGACACCGCCCAAGGTCGAGTTTTAAGTGACCAGACATGTAGCGCAGGCGTCCCTGCCTGCATCGCACCAACTGCAGGCGAGGACGCC
>CAMLME010000057.1 GCA_946481235.1 uncultured Methylobacillus sp.
GCAAGGGCAGCTGGCTGCGGGTGTGGGATCTGAGCCAGCAGATCGACAAGCAGAAGGAATCCAACGCTACCCTCAAGGCGCGCAACGACACGCTCGATGCCGAAGTGCGCGACCTCAAGCAAGGCTATGCCGCCATTGAAGAGCGCGCCCGCAGCGAATTGGGCATGGTCAAGCAGGATGAGGTGTTCTACCAGGTGATGGATGGCGGCACACCGCCGCCCCCTGCAAAGCCTGCCCCGCCTCAGCTGGCACCCGCCGCGCAATAAAACCCATCTCAACGTCGGCTTTCTGCCGCCGTTGTTGTCTCCAGTAAACGCGCTCTTTTTCCGTTGATCAGGCCAAGGTAAGATGGCGCAGGCACGCCATTGCCGCTCGATCCAAATAATAAATACAAGGAAAAAAGAATATGAACCCCGGACTTACCGGCCGTACCTCAACGATTGCCGCGCTACTGGTTGCGCTCGCCGGATGCGCTTCACCGCAAACGCGTATGCCGACGGTGGATTCGGCCGCCATGCAGGAGGAGACGCGCAAGCAGCGGGAGATGGTGGTCGAGGACTACATGAACTCCTACCGACGCTTGCAGGCCGTCGCTTCGAAAATCGTGGTCAGCGGCGCCGAGCTCTGCGCCGACAAGGTGGGGCCTTACTATGGTTTGACGGCCTGGAGCCGCGAGGATTTCGGCAAGGAATGGCATGACGTCGTGCAGTCGCGTTTCGGCGTGGGCGATGTGGCTAGCATTTCCAGCGTCGCGCCCGGCTCGACGGCGGAACAGGCGGGAGTGAAGGCGGGCGACGTGGTGATTTCCGTCAACGGCTGGACGCCTCCCGCCGGCAAGGGCGCGGTCGATAAGCTGATGGAGAAGCTGGCTGCGGAAGGCAAGTTCGGCATGCCGCTGGAACTGGTTGTGGGGCGCGGGGCGGAGGAGGCCAAGCTGTCCATGATGCCTGGGCAGGCCTGCGATTTCCGCGTGCGCTTGTCGCCGGACGACGTGAAGAACGCCTACGCCGATGGCAAGAACATCGTGATCTACAAGGGCATGATGGATTTCTTCCGCACCGACGAGGATGTCGCGCTGGTAGTGAGCCACGAATTGGCGCACAACGCGATGAAGCATATCGATGCCAAGAAGACGAATGCGGTGGTTGGCGGGCTGGTCGGTTTACTGCTGGACGTGGCCGCAGCGGCGGGCGGTATCAACACCAACGGTGACTTTACCCGCCTGGGCTCCAACATCGGCGCGGGCGTTTATTCGGTTTCCTTTGAACAGGAAGCAGATTACGTCGGGCTGTATTTCATGGCGAATGCCGGCTACAAAATCGACGATGCGGCGAGTTTCTGGCGCCGGATGGCAACGACAAACTCCAAGGCGATCACCATGAAATCCTCCCATCCGACAACGCCGGAACGTTTTATCGCCATAGAATCCGCAGTCGATGAAATCAAACAGAAAATCCGTAACGGCCAGCCTTTGAAACCGGAGCTCAAGGATCAGCCGCAGGAGATTGCCAAGGAAGAGGTTCAGGCTATCCCGCATTAAACACGGCCGGATCGCCTAGTTGCCTATTTTTCAGAACAAAAGCGATCCAACTCGTCCGTAATCGATGTCGGATCGAACTGGTAAACCCCAAAGTGCCTTTGCTTAGCTACAGCACATAAGGCAAAGTCAGCGATTCAATCGCCGGACCGTCTGCCGTCTGGTAACGTACTGGACCAGCTTCCAGGCTTTCCAGCCGAACTTCATAAAGCAGATCGAAACCTTCATTGGGGCCGGGTGCTACGCGCACGACCATGCCGACCGGTTCTGCGCTTCCCGTGCCGAACATTTTGTCGCCAGGCTGAGGTGCTGTATCCGCGGTCACATGGCCGAGATGCATGCGTCGTTTTACCGTGCCCAGATAGTGCGTGCGGGCGACGATTTCCTGTCCGGTATAGCAGCCTTTCTTGAAACTGATGCCGCCGAGTACGTCCAGATTCAGCATTTGCGGGACAAAGGCTTCTTGTGTTGCTGGCGTGACGTCCGGGATGCCTGCCTGGATCTCGTGCCATTCCCAGCCGTTGCTGCCGACGGGCGTGCAGTGTTCGCAAAGCTTGGCCCAGATGTCGCTGGCGTGCTCCGGACGGGTGAAGATTTCGAAGCGCATCGTGGTGCCGGGCAGGCGCAGCAGGGTGGCGGTTTCGTGATCCACGAGCTGGTGATGTTCTTCCGGAATGCTGCCGAAGTGCTCTTTCAACGCGATGGCGGCTTCGGTACCGGCGATACCGAAACGGATGAGAATGTCGGACATGTCCTCGACCACCACTTTGGAGCGCAGTACGTACATTTTCAGACGCTTCAGGATTGGCTCCTTGAGCGCGCCGTTCATTTGCAGATGGAAATGGCCCTGATGCGCAAACGCGAGGAAGATTGCCAGCAGGCGCCCCTTGGGGTTGCAGTAGCCGGCATAGTGGCTGTTGCTGCCATTGAGCAGTTTGACGTCGTTGGTCACCTGCCCCTGGAGAAAGGTTTGGGCGTCTTCGCCGCCGACCCGGAGCAGGCCGAGATGCGAAAGATCGGTGATAATGTTGCGGTTGCCCGCGATCTGCGGCTCCTGCTCGGGATTGCTGAAGTGGGCGACGCGGCCTTCAACGATGCTCGCGCCCTGCTGCGTAAGGAATTCTTGCCAGGCTGGATGCATGAAACGACTCCGGTAAATTTTGATGAATCATTATAGCTTGAAGCCCATTCGTCTCGCGTTGCGGCCATCGCGCCAATTGGCGGCGATGCTGGCCTTGGCCGGGATCTCGGCATGTGCCGTGATGGCGTCGCTGCCGCTCCCGTTATGGGAAAAGCTGGTACTGAATGCCATCATTGCGACGTTTGCCATTTACCACATAGCCAAGGATGCCTGCTTGCGCATGCCGTGGTCCATCGTTGCCCTTGAAGTCACGAGCGAAGGGGCGTTCCGCTATCAGTCACGCGCAGGTGTGTGGATCGATGTAGAAGTGCGCGGCGACAGTTTTGTGACGCCGTGGCTGACGATATTGAACCTGTCCGAGCCGGAAAAATGGCTGGCACGGCGCGCGATACTGCTGTCGGACAGCGGCGATGCCGAGATGTTTCGGGCGTTGCGAGTATGGCTGCGCTGGGGCAGTCAGACGATGCCGGAATAGCCGTTCCGCACCTCATTCCGGGCTTGCGTAATCGCGGTAACGCGAGTAAAGATAACACCGGGGTTTGTCTGCAATGTTCCGTTCGGAACATTTTCGTTCTATGGCATGGTCTTTTGCAAGCATCGTGCCGTTGAAGGAGCCATTATGGATAGAAGCAGAATCAAAACCGTACCGAGAGCGCAGATGTCCGACGACCAGCGTTCGGTCAAGGAGACCGATTTCCGCATCGTCGCCGAGGACGCGCCGGTCATGCTGTGGTTCACCAATGCCGAGGGCAAGGTCATCTTCACCAATGCCCGCTGGAAGAAATTCGTCAGCGGAGATTCCGACAGTACGCAGGTGGGCAGCGGCGCATGGTTCGATGCTTTGCATCCGGACGATGTGAATGCCTGCATGAAAACCTTTCAGGATGCTTTCCAGCAGCGCGAATCCTTCCAGATGGAATACCGTCTGCGGCGTTCGGACGGCCAGTATCGCTACGTGCACGACACTGGTGAGCCGTATATCAACAAGGAAGGAAAGTTCGCCGGTTTCATCGGTTCCTCCACCGACATCACCGACCGCAAGAATCATGAAATGCAGTTGCGCCTGTCGCAACTGGAGCTGACGCAGCATAACCAGGAAATGCAGTTCATCAACGAGCTGAACTCCTATCTGCAGGTGTGTGTCTCGTTTGAAGAGACGCATCCCATCATCGAATACTACGCCAAGAAGATATTCGCCGACTATACCGGGGTGCTGTACCTGTTCGACGAGACCCACAGCATGGTCGAAACCGTGGCGCGCTGGGGCAAGGACGAGTGCCTTTCGCAGGAAGTATTGTCGGCGCACGACTGCTGGGCGCTGCGCCAGGGGAAGGTGCACGTGGTGAGCGGCGTCAACGAGGGTATCGTCTGCGACCATATCGTCGGTGTATGCGCGCATGGCTATGTCTGCGCGCCGGTGATCGCCCAGGGCGAGATGATAGGCGTATTGAGCGTGACGTTGGGTTCCGACGAGCTGGCCGGGCCGGACAAGCTGCAGACGTCGATCGAATCGCGCACGCGTCTGATTGCAATGGCCGCGGACAACCTCGGCATGGCCCTGGTTAGCCTGAAGTTGCGCGAAGAGTTGCGCAGCCGCTCGGTGCGCGATCCGCTGACCAAGCTTTTCAACCGTCGCTACCTGGAAGAAACCCTGCTGCGCGAACTGGCCAACGGCAAGCGCACCAATCAGAACCTCGGCCTGGTGATGATAGACATCGACCATTTCAAGAAATACAACGACAGGCATGGGCACGACGCCGGCGATTTCGTGCTGGCGGAAATTGCCACCCTGATCCGCTCCAAGCTGCGCAGTGGCGATATCGCCTGCCGCTATGGCGGTGAGGAGCTGGTGCTGGTGATGCCGGGGGCGTTCAAGGATATTGCCGTGAAGCGGGCGGAGCTGATCCGCGAACTGGTCGAGAAGCACACGTTTCTTTATAAGGGGCAGGATCTTTCCGGTGTTACCGTGTCGCTCGGCGTCGCGGATTATCCGGAGGACGGCGATAACTCGACCTCATTGATGAAGGCGGCGGACAAGGCCTTGTACCGCGCCAAGGACGCGGGCCGCAACCGCGTAATCCTAGCAGGCTAGGCGGCTCGGGTGTGCCCTATCTACGCTTCCACAGCGCGCGCACGACATGCAGCGGATGAGGCGGCAGGTAGGCGGCGATCAGCATTAACCCTGCAAGCGCTGCAAATAGCCAGTCGATTTGCAGCGGCGCGCGATCGCGCCGTGCCGGTTTCTGTTCCCTGATCGCGGCCATCACGGCGGGGAAGCTGTCACCACGTATATAGCGGGCCTTGATTTCCTTGGCCAGCTCCTGCAGGTATTTCTCATCCAGTACGGAAAGATAGCGCTCGTAATCCTGGGTTGCCACACTGTCATCTCGCCGGCCGCGCGTTTCGTCCGAAACCTGGGCAATGCCCGGCTCGAGCTGATAAGTGTTTTCCGACCAGTAGCCGATCACCTTGTTGTTTTCGTCCATTTTCGGAATCGGCGTGGGCGTATCGCTGCCTATTCCCACCAACAGCCAGCCGCTGCCGCCTTGCCAGTTGGAGAGGTCCGCGCGGTTGAAGGCGTGCAGCAGCGGTGCTTCTTCGCCATCGGTGAAGAACACCACGCGCGCCGGTTCGGGCATGGCTTTCAACGCTGCCGATGCTGACAGCATGCCGAAGCCGAGACGGCTGTTGCCGTGCCACGCCTGGCGCCACTCGAGGTGATCGACGGTGTCCTGGATCGCATCGAAACTGGCGCACACCTCGACCGGATGAAAAATCGTCGAGACTACGACCCCTGCGAAAAGCGCCACGCCGACGCGGGTGCCGCAAGGCATGGAGGAAATTGAATCGTGCAGCAGGCGGCGCGTGTAGGCGATGCGGCTAGTTTTCTTGCCGCCAATCCGCATGTCTTCAGCGTTCATGCTTTGGGTAATATCCACGACCAGCAGGTAGGTGTGGATATCGCGCTGTACCGGGGTGGTAGGACGAAACAAGGCGACGATCAAAAGCAGCAGCGCTGCCGTGAGGAAGGCGACATCGCGGCGACGGGACAAGCCGCCAGTCAATAGGCGGAGCAGGCTGGGTGTTCTGACTGACATTGCCCGTGATTTAACCATACTTTTGTTATGGAAGAGCTGACAAGGGCTTGTTGGGTTGAGGGCTATTGATTCTGTCCGCAACGATCCCGGAAAGACGAGACGTGCCCTGTCTTAACCCGGATGCGAGTGGAGAAGCTTGTAGCGGTGCAGCAATCTGCGCAGCAGCAACAGTGGATGGTGGGTGAAATACGCAGCCAGCAGCAGCAGGCCGGCCAGCCCGGCGAGGATGCGATCAATTTCCATCGGCGCGATGTCGCGCCGTGCCGGCTTGAGGCTGGTGATGGCGGTCTGAACGCCGGCAATGCTGCTGCCTTTCACGTAGTCGCTGCCAATTTCGGCGGTGTATTTCTTCAGGTACTCCTCATCCAGCTTGGAGTACTGGCGCGAATAATCCGACTGCGCGACACCTTCGTCGCGCGCACCGAAGTTTTCCTGCGAAATCTGTGCGACGCCGGGCTGCATCTGGAAGCTTTCCGCCGACCAGTAACCGAGCAGCTTGTTGTTCTCGTCGTACTTGGGGATGGGTGCGCCTTTTTCGCTGCCGATACCGACCACCAGCCAGCCCTTGCCACCCTGGAATCCGGAGAGGTCGAGCGTGTTGAAGGCATGAAGTCCGGGAGCCTCTTCGCCATCCGTGAGGAAAACCACCTGAGCGGGTTCGCCCAAGGTGCGGGTCAGGTGCGCGATGGACTGCGCGCCCTGGCGCAGGCGGCTATTGCCTGACCAGGCCATGCGCCATTCCATGTGCGCGATATTGTCCTGAATGGCGTCGAAATTGCCGCAGACTTCGATGGGGCTGTACTGCAAGGCTGCACTCGCCCCGGCAAAAAAGGCGAGGCTGACGCGCGTGCCGCAAGGCATGCCGGAGATCAGGTCATGCAGCAGGCGGCGCGTGTAAGCGATGCGGCTCGCCGGCTTGCCGTCCACCATCATGTCCACGGTGTTCATGCTCTGGGTGATGTCTACTACCAGCAAGTAGGTGTAGATGTCGCGCTGCACTTGCACCGTCGGGCGCAGCAATGCTACCAGCAGCAACAGCGTCGCTCCGCCCAGCAGCGCGAAATCGCGGTGGTGCTTCAGGTAGTCGATAAAAGCGCGCAGCTTGCTCACGATCAAGGCAGTCCAACCGGAATGTTGCCCATGATGAGCCCCGGTGAATCCGACTCGCCCACGCCGGGCGTCGGTTCCGATGGCAGCATGGTGAGGATGCGGTCGAGGTTGTGGCGTGCATCCCAATGCTCGTTATCCAGCCGCAGCGATTGCATGTAGGCGGTCTTGGCTTGCGTCAGCAGGTAGACTGCTTCGTCGCGCACGGTCAGGTCGCGGCCGTTGATGGCCAGCCCGCGCAGGAAGAAGATGTTGCCCAGGTTGTATTGCACCGCCGAGCGCTGGCTGGGCGTGCCTTTTTCCGTGAGCTGCAGGAACAGCAAGGTCGAATCCTGATAGCGTCCGCCCTTGCCCAGCCAGTAAGCGGCCGAGAACTTGGCCTCGTACGATTGGGTATCCGTGACGGGCGTCTTGCCGGCTGCAACCGCCCGGTTGAAATTCTCGATCTGCCGGATGCGGTTGGCTTCCCATGCCGCCCCCGCGCCAGCTGCAATTGCGGTGACGAGCAGGATGGCCGTCAGTTTTTTTACACTCAACGCCATGTCTTGACCTCCAGTAACTTGATACCCAGCAGCGCGGCAATCATCAGCGCCGCCAGCGCGAAGCAGTGCGAAGTAAAGTCGCGTCCCGGAATCTGCTCCATATAGCGGATCGGTTTCTTTTCCTTGCGATTGATGTCTTCGATGGCCAGCGCCAGCGATTGCGGATCGTCGGCCTCGTAGGGCTGGTAACCCGAGCGCAGCGTCTTGAAATACTGGTGCAGCTCGATGGATGGCGGCAGCGCCTGATCTTCCGGCGGCTTGTATTCCTCGTCGAAAATGCTGACCGCACCCGGCTGGCGCAACACGATCCAGTACAAGGTGACATTCATGCGATCCAGCCAGTCGCGTATTTTTTGCTGGGCTTCGGCGCCCATGCGACCGGCTCCATCGGACAACAGCACGACCGCGCGCGAACCGGAATCCGGCGTCTTGGCGAACATTCCCAGCGCAGTGGTGAGGCCGCTGCCGATATTGGTCTGGAACAAGCCGGGGCCGCCGGCAGCATCGATGGCGGCGCGGATCGCTTCGCGGCTCTGGGTCAGCGGCATCACGTACATCGCGGAATTGCTGAAGGTCACCATGCCGAACATGTCGTTCTTGCGCTGGTTGACGAAATCGGTAATCAGCCGCCGTGCTGCAGCCGACTTGGATTCGCCCGCGCGCCCACTGATCATCGCGCCGGAAAACGGGTCGTCCATGCTGGCGCTGCGATCGATGGTCAGCACGATCTGTGCGCCTTCGCCGATTTTTTCGGCCTGCTGCGCCGCAGTATGCGGCCCGGCGATCCCAAGGATGATGAACAGCAGTGCCAATGTGGCCAGTATCTTGAGCAGCAGCCCCATCAGGTCGGATAGCCGGTCGCGCGGCAGCATCTGCGTCCAGGAGTAGGTGCGGCTATGCGTGCGCTCCAGCAACAGCGGAAGCGCGGCCAGCGGCAGCAAGAAAAGTATCCAGTAGGTATTGAAAAGCATCTGCTGCGCCTTTACTTCAGTCCGCGCTCGCAGTCGCGGCAGCGGCGGCAGAACTTGCGCAGCCACTCCATGGCATCGCCCTTGATGCCGTGCGGTGCGGTCGGCTCGAAGAACACGGTGCGCGACAGCCCGAAGAACTGGTCGAGCTCCTGTCCGACGGGCGCGAATCCTTGCTTGCGCGCGACGAAGGATGCGCCGTCGAATACGCTATTGCCGGCCGTAGTGTTGAGCGCCTGGTGCAGGCGCGTGACCGCTTGCGCAAGCCCCTCAGGCGAGGCCGGCAGCTTTTTCAAGTCACGGTAGGCGCGGGCGAACGGTCCGCCCATGCGTGGCAGCCAGGACGATGTGCCCATCACGTACAGCAGGCCGAGCAGGGAGATCGCCAAAAGGCCTAGCGCGCCCCAGAGCAGTTGGTAGTGAAGGGTGGAATCGAGTTTCAGCGGTCCGCGAAAGCCGCTCATGTCGCGTTCGACTACGACCGATCCGTACACGGCCAGCGGTGATACGCGGAAGCTCCAGCTGGGAATGCGGATTTCGAAATTCTTGCCCTCGCCGCCGAACTTGACGAACTCGGCGGGAAGTATCGATGGCTTGGCGACGATGTTGTTGGTGAAGACCTGATAGGAGAGATGCAGCGTGTAAACGGTTTTGTCGATGCCGGAGGTGGTTTCGACTTTTACGTCGCGTACTTCGACGCCGCTGCCCTTGCCCCGGCGCTTCTTGTCATTGCCGGCGATGGGCAGTGAGGTTTCCAGCAGCACATAGGGCTTTTTCGCTTCCAGGATGATGGTGCGTTCCAGAATGTCGCCCACGGTGTAGCCGACATCGCGCGTGGGCTCGATGGTGCGAACCAAGACGCGCGGATCGGTGACGACGCCATCCTCGGCGTGGGCGGAAGTCAGCCAGAACAGGGAAACTGCGATTAAAAGTAATCTCATCATCAGGCGGCCACAAACTGGTAAAAGTATTCGGTCAAATCATCAGCCTCGAAGCCATCCTCGATAAACAGCGGCGGCATGTCGAAGCTCATGAACAGTTTTTCAAGCGCGATGCGGCGGTCGTCGAACGCTTGCAGGATGCGCTCGCGGTACTGCTTGCGGAGGAACAGCGTACGGCGCGCGCCGGTTTCGCAGTCGGTCACGCTGGCGATGCCGAATTCCGGCAGATTGCGGTATTCCGCGGCATCCCACAGGATCAGCGGCACGACGTGGTGGCGCATCAGGCTGCCGAGCTGGCTCTCAAGCTGGGCCAGCGGTGTATGGAAATCGGATATCAGCAGCACCAGCGAGCGTTCGCGCGGCAGGTACTGGCTCACATCCTTCAAGCCTGCGGTGCCGACATGGCCGGGACGGTGGGCGGCGAGGCGCTCGGTCAGTTCAAAAGCGCCGTGCACTTTGGTGGAGGACATGAACATCCAGTCCTCGCGCACCTGTTCGTCGAATCCGATGAAGCCGAACGGGTCGTTCACGCGAAATGCGGAGTACGCCGCGGAAGCGGTGATTTCGGCAGCGATTTCCAGTTTGCGCATCTGTCCGGAAAAGCCCATCGATCCCGATAGGTCGCAGGCCACGAAAACCGGCACCGAGCTTCGCTGGTTGAAAATCCGCACCCAGACCTGGTCGAATGGGTCGCGTATGGTTTGTCGGATGTCGATACGGCGCGGGTCGGGATACGAGATCAAGGGCGCATGACCGCGAAACTCCATGCCCAGACCACGCTGGGCGCTGGCATGGCGGCCCGGATGGCGACCGCGCGAGCGCCAGCCGATCTGGTAGGTGAACTCCTTGATTTGGCTCTCGCTCATGTTCTTACGGTGCGGAAACGGCGTTGACGATGCCCGACAATAGTTCGCGAGCGATTTCCGTACGGCGCATTTCGTAAACCGGGCTGAACACCAGGCGGTGCGCCACGGTTTCATGGAATACCGTGTGGATGTCTTCCGGCAGCACCGCGTCGCGGTTGTTGAGCCAGGCGTTGACGCGCGCCGCGCGCAGCATCATCGACATGCCGCGCGGGCTGGCGCCGGCCAGCACCAGGCGGTTGATATCGACGCCTTCGATTTTCACCCCGTAGCTGCCCGGGTTCTTGGTTGCCAGCCACAGTTCCAGCGCATATTTTCGTAGTGTCGGGCTGGCCTGCACATGCTCCTGCAAGGCGACGGCGATGCTGTTCAACTTGTCGAAATGCAGCACATCCGGTTCGACGTTCTGCACCAGTGCGTCGGCATTGTGGAAGCGCGTATTGAAGATCAGCGATTCCATGATGTCCGGATCGCTCGGTACCGCGATGGGAATTTCCATCATGAAGCGGTCGCGGGCGGCGGAGGGGATGTCGAAGGTTTCCTCCTTTTCCACCTGGTTGCGGTCGGCAAACACCAGCATATGCGGGAAGTGATGTTCCGTGTTGAACGCGGACAGTGTGCGTTCCGCCATCACGCGCAGCAGCAG
>CAMLME010000058.1 GCA_946481235.1 uncultured Methylobacillus sp.
GGTGATCGCCAGCGGCACCAGCACCAGCAGGCCGGTAATCAGGTAACGTTTGAACATTTAGGCGTGTGGTCTAGTGGCAGGCGCAGCTGCCGCCGCACGGTGTCGAAGCGGGAGCGCTTTCTTCCTTGGGCTTGGACGTGTTGCCGCCCTTGAAGTCGCTGGCATACCAGCCGCTGCCCTTGAGTTGGAAGCCGGGGGCGGTCAATTGCTTGGAAAAGGTCGCGGCATGGCATTGCGGGCACTCGGTGAGTGGGTCCGCACTCATTTTTTGCATGACGTCTTCCGCATGTCCGCATGCGGAGCAGCGATATGCATAAATCGGCATGATCAATAACTCCCTAAAAAAACAAAATTATACCTTAATCGGCAGCTGCTATTTAAATGTGGATTAGTTGCGGGGTTTCAAGGGAATTCTTGCGTATTCGCGGACTCTGCGGACAAGAAAAAAGGAGCGGGAAGCTCCTTTGGGGAAAGAAAACCCGGGAAAAGGGTTCCCGGGTTTTGATCAAAGCAGTTCATTACTTGTTAAAGCGCTGTTTAACTCTCACTTCGCAAGCATCCTTGGCGTCGCCGGCATAGCTGTCGCATTTCTTCATTTCGGCTTCATAAGTTACGTCCATCTTCTCTTCACGAGCATCCTTTCTGGCCTCGCTAATATCCTTGCGAGCTTCATACGTTTCCTTCTTTGCTTCGACGTCTGCCAGCGCGCGGTCACGCTTTGCTTCGGCCTGGGTTACGCAAAGCGACTTGGCGTCGCCCTTCTGGTCGTCGCATCGTTCCTTGTCAACATCAAATTCGGCCTTGGCACGTGTTTTCGCGGCGGCGATCCTTTCCTTGCCGGTATTCTTGTAAGCTGCTTCGAGCTCGGCCTGGGCAATATCTTCCTTGGCATTGGCTTCGGCGACGCATACATCGCGTTTGTTGCCCATGAGATTTTTGCACTTCGCCTTATCGGCATCATGCGTTTTCTCAATATTGTCCTTTTGCAGCTTGTACTCTTCCTTGGTGATGGTTTGAGCAGAGACTGGAGCCGCCATCAGCATGCTTATCAGTCCCGGTATCAGCACTTTTTGAATGGTATTCATACGATATTCCTTTCGCGAATTGGTCTCGCGTGTTGGTTAGATCCAGTTCTCGTTGCTGCAACGGTCATTGAACTGTTGCACCTGTTTCTCGGCTTCTTCCTTGGTAATTCCGTAGAGTTCCTGAATCTTACCGGTGAGCATTTCCCGGTTACCCTGAATCTGGTCCATCTGGTCGTCGGTGAGCTTGCCCCATTGCTGGTGCACTTTGCCCTTGACCTGTTTCCAGTTACCTTCGATTCGATCCCAGTTCATGATCTTTCTCCTTTCTGAAAAATAACGGCACACCCTTGTTGTTGGTATGGTGCGGTGTGACACCATGAAGACATGGTAAGGATTTGCCCGTCTGGACGCAGTCGGCCCGGGGCGGGACTTTTTATAAGAGAAGGCGAGGGGGTCTTGTAAGACTATGCTGGCAACCGAAACTTATCGGTTGCTGGCGTCGAGCAATGTGATGGCTTCTTTTTCAATGGCCTCGATCGCTTCGTCGAAGTGCATCGATTTGTCGAAAAAGTATTTGACGCCAAGCGCTTGCGCGCGATGCCGGTAGATCACGTAGGCATGATTGGTCAGTACCATGCTGATCGGAGGTGGGTAGGGAAAATCCGGCTTGTTGAGATCCTGCAAAATATCGAAGCCGGTTCCGTGGGCAAGTTCAATGTCGACGACCACCATATCGAAGCGGCGCGACCGCAGGGTTGTGATCGCTTCGGTGGAGGTGGCGGCAAATCCGTCGAAGCAGGCGACATCCGAACTGTCGAGCGCCTCCCTCAACGCTTCCCGAATGAGCGCCGAATCTTCTACCAGCATGACATGGATGCGTTCCCGCTCCATGACATCCGGCATGTTTTGCATTTCAGCGGCCACTTTTCTGGGACGCACCTCGTGATGTGATAGTCCGATAGCAGACATGATCTATTAATAATAAATAGTTGAATGGGATTGTGCTATCCGAAGCAGGACTACAAATTCCTGCAAGCCTCTTCACAATGTCCTACTTGATCAACTCGTTCTTGATGGCGTAATAAGTCAGATCGGCATTGGTTTTCATATTCATTTTCTCCAGTATGCGGGCGCGGTAAGTGCTCACCGTCTTGACGCTGATAAAGAGCTCTTCGCCGATTTCGGTAACGGACTTACCGGTCGCCAGCTTGAAAAAAACCTGGAACTCCCGGTCGGACAAGGTTTCGTGCAATAGCTTGTCCGAGGGCTGCATCAATTCGCTGGCCATCAGCTCCGCCAGTGCGGATGAAATATAAAGGCGGCCGGCACAAATGGTGCGGATCGCCTTGATGATTTCATCCGGATCGGCGTCCTTGGAAAGATAGCCCTTGCAGCCGCTGCGGATCAGGTTGAGCGCATATTGCTGCTCGGCGTACCCGCTCAGGATCAGGACGGGCAGATCCGGCGCGACGCGCTTCAAATCATGCAAGGTATCCACGCCGTTCTTGTTGGGCATGGAAATGTCCAGCACCACGATATCGAACTGCTGCTTGCGTACTTTCTGGATCGCCTCGTTGCCGCTTGCCGCCTCGTCCTCGACGCGCATGTCGTTTTCCAGGTCGATAAGGTTGCGTAAGCCCGATCTGACGATGCTATGGTCATCCACCAGCAGAATCTTTTTCATGATGAATACCTATCGAGTATATGAACCGCAGGCGGGATTCCGCTGCTTTAAGTTATTGACGCTTGCTCCAGTCCGCAAGTTCGTCGGCATGTTCCTCTTCCTTGGCCAGAATGTCCTCCAGCATGCGTCGCGTGGTCGGATCCTTGTCGCCGATATAGCGGATCATTTCGCGGTAAGTGTCGATGGCAATGCGCTCCGCGATCAGATTTTCGCGGATCATTTCGTTAAGGCTGGTGCATGCGACATAGTCTGAGTGGCTGCGCTCCGCCAATCCATGCGGCGAAAAATCAGGCGTACCACCAAGCTGGACAATACGTCCAGCGATACGGTCAGCGTGATCTTGCTCGTCCTGCGCATGGACTGCGAATTCCGAGGCAATGGATTCGGAGCTCAGTCCAACCGCCGTGAAATGATGCATCTTGTAGCGCAAGACACATACAAGCTCGGTGGCAAGCGCGTGATTGAGCAGTTCGACCACCTCTTCGATATCGCCTTGATAACTGGAGGTATGTGCTCCCTCCAGCACATCCTTGCGAGCATTCTCGCGGATGGCGGAAATATCGATCTGAAAATGTTCACCTGTCGCGGTTGACGCTGGGGGGGGCGTAGTCGTTGAAAGTTCTGTTTCCATCTTATCGCTCCAATTGATATCCACGGCAAAGCGCAACGCCCTGAATGCGCTGCGCTTCCACCTGCTGTTACGGTTAGCGAGCTTGGTTTGAGTCTGGTGGCGTCGAATGGTGAGTCAGCCAGTAGGTGATCAGTGCTCCGGCGCCGGCAGCTACAAGCAGGCTGGACATCGGGTGTTCGTACACAGTTTTGCGCGTACGAAGCTTGGTGGTGCTGAGTGCGCTAGAAAGTTCACCTTCGCGGCCTTCGGCCCAGGACGCCACTTTCCTGCTGACGTTATCCAGGTTTTGACGCACTTGCTGGCGAACCTCATAGGTAGTTTCCGGCCGGAGTAAATCGTAAACCTTGCCTAATAGCAGTTCGATTTCCGACTTTATTTCTGTTCCTTCCTGGCCGACGCGATCGCTCACGCTGTCCAAGGTCTCTCTGGTTTCAGTTGAAATATCGGAAGCGGTTGCCTTGGCGCGGGCGGCGATGTCGTCCGCGACATCCTGTGCGCCCTCTTTAATTTCCTGCACTTTTGAACTTAGCATGATGGAATTTCCTCTTATGAACTTGAATGTCCTTGAAACTCTTCGATGATCTCAGGGCTCGCGAGCGTTATTTGAATACGCCTACAAGTATTGAAATGATCGTGATGACCAAAAAGACAAAGAACAGAATCTTGGCAATTTCTGCTGCGCCCGCAGCAATGCCGCTAAAGCCGAAGAAGGCGGCAATCAGGGCGATCACAAAGAAAACGACGGTGTAATAAAGCATGATGTCCACCTTTCTGTATGGAGGTGCTTGAGCAAACACCCATGGAATCACTATAAACATCGAAGGTGACTGCATTTAGCGGTTGTTAGATGAATAACAAGTAAGAAAACACTGACAGGGGCAGTATTCGCGGTCGCAGAAGGGACCAGCATGAAGCTTTACTATTGGTGCCGGGAAGCCGTACGAAGCGTCGGGTTGCGGTTGATACTGGTATTGGCGGGGTATGTCCTGCTTTCGATGTTGGCGATAGCACTCACCGATGCATGGATGGGAGCGTTGGTAAGACAGAACGACTACCTTACCAATACGCGCGAAACGATTACGCTGATCAATGAGTTGCGCTCTCGCATGCATGAAGCGGAAAGTGCGCAGCGCGGTTATCTCATCAGTCTCCAGAACAAGTATGTCCCCGCAGACGAAAAGGCCATTGAGCCACAGGTGAATAGTGCTCAGCAAACCATGCATGCACTGGAAAAGCATATGGATTCCATTGGAGAGCCCGAGCAGCGATATGCGGAACTGCTCAAGGGAATCGCTTCTGATGTAGAAGGCAAATCCACCGAATTGCAGATGTCCGTGACGCTGGCGCATAAAGGCAATATGGAGGGCTCCATGCAGATGGTGAATGCCGAAGAAAGCCGCGAGCGGATGAGCCAATTCATGCAGAAGACCCAAGTCTTTATGGATAGTCTGAACAAGGACGTCGCAGCCATGCTCGAAAAGCGCGCCAAAACAATGGCTGCCGGACGATTCTCTGTCGCGGCGAGCATATTGCTGGTGTTGGTGCTGCTCGTGTTGTCGGTCAAGAAGCTGGTTGAGGAGATTGTGGATCGCGACCGTCTCAGTAAAAAGCTGGAAACCGATGTTGTCAATTTCGAGCAGAAGCTCGAAGAGCGCACCAGCATGCTCAAAACCCTGGCCGTGGACTATCAGTACGATGTCGAGCGGGAACGCAGAAAGCTGGCGCGCGAGCTGCACGACGAAATGGGCTCCATCCTCACCGCGACCAAAATGGATATTTCCTGGGTATTGCGCAAAATCAAGGATACGTCGCCGGAAGCGAGCGAAAAGCTGAGCCGAACCTTACGATACCTGGATCAGGGCATCGAACTCAAACGTCGGGTGGTGCAGGACCTCCATCCATCCTTGCTGACCACCTTCGGCCTCATTCCCGCGCTCAAGGCGCTGATCGAATCGGCCGCAGACCGCAATCAGTGGGAGCTCGACATGGAACTGCCGGACGAAAGCATACACATCAGCGAAGCCTTGGGGTTGATCGCCTATCGCGTGGTCCAGGAAACCCTGACCAATGCCACCAAATACGCGCAGGCCACCAAGGTCTCGGTCCATCTTCAAGTGGATGATCGTTATCTCAAGCTCGAAATCGCGGATAACGGAAAGGGTATGGATTTAACCCAAGGCTACGAAGTCACGCATGGGCTGAAGGGCATGCGGCATCGCGTAATAGCGATCGGAGGGAAATTGCAGATCGACAGCGAACCCGGCAAGGGTATGTTTACCCTTGCCCTGATTCCGCTGAATGCCGCTGCCGAGTCCCGGTCAGCCAGTGCGGCCGATTAGCGGCAGTTAAGATAAGGTTAGTCTCTCTGTTCTTCTGTTGCCTTGTCTTCTAGTTTTTCGCCGCCCGTTTGAATGTCCTGGCCGGCACCTTTCATCGTATTGCAAGCCGTCAGGAAAAACACGGACATCAGACCCAATATGAGAGCGAGGCGTTTTAGCATTTTCAATTCTCCATTCACTTTGAAAGGACGTCCGGTAGCGAGTGCATGCTTCGGACACGTGAATTCAGTGTATGAATAAAAGCACTCAATCGCTGCTGGCCGATAGCCGAAAAGCACGTCAGTAAATTCTGACAAAATCTCTGCGGCTTAGTTCGAAACTGCTACGCGATAAGCCGAGTCGGTGCCGGCTGGTGGATGGGGGAGCGCCTCGAAAGTAATTCCCGGCATTCCATTGCATTCTGTATGGAATGCGCCTGTCACCAAGGTCTCGCCGGACTGGGCGAGATCCTCGCCGAGGCGGCTGGCAGCGTTGACCTCTGCGCCAAATACGTCGGTATCGCCAATGCGCAACATGCGGCCATAACCCAGCCCGATGCAAAGCAGCACCTTCTCCTCTTCCAGCCGATTGAAGTTGTAATCGCTCACCGTCTGTTGCATGGCCAGCGCGCATTGCAGGCATTTATGTGCATTACGGAAAATCGCCAGGAAGGAATCCCCTTCCACTTTCAGCACGAAACCATCGTGATTGTCGATGACGGGAATCAGGAGGCGTTCTGACTCATGAATGGTCTGGAGAAAATGGATGATGCCGAACTCCACCACACGACGCGAAAAACCGGAGAGGTCGGTAAACATCACACACCAGTCCTCGCCAAACAAATCCCAAATGCGCTCGTCAATGCGTTGCTTGTCGGCGCCCGGTTGCAAGCGTTCCTGTATCAAGCGCGTCAAGCGCTCTTCGGAGCGGCGGGTATTGAGCGGGTCGTGGCGGGCCATGGGCGTTCTCGTCAGGTGGGTTGGCTAATGGGTTTACATGCACTACGATTTTATCGTAAACCTTTTCAGGATCGATTCGTGCCGTCTTTGGCCGGGTGGCCGGTGCAAATAAATACGGCCGCAAATGCGGCCGTATTTATTTGATATTTCAAATTACAGGTCAAAAAGGAATGTCGTCTTCGAAATCGTCGAAGCCGGAACCGCCGCCAGCCGGGCGAGAAGTGCCGCCGGAGGGTTGTTCGCGGGATGCCTGCTGACGCGGCGGCGAAGACATGTCGTCGCCGTCGTCCATGACTTCGAAAGCGTTCCCGCCGCCGGCGCGTCCGCCCAGCATTTGCATGCGGTCGGCAACCACTTCGGTAGTGTTACGCTCATGGCCTTCCTTGTCGGTCCATTTGCGTGTCTGCAGGCGGCCCTCGATATAAACCGACGAACCCTTCTTCAGATATTGGCCGGCGATTTCAGCCTGTTTGCCGAACATCGAAATGCGATGCCATTCGGTACGTTCCTGACGTTGGCCGCTTTTGTCTTTCCAGGTATCCGTGGTGGCAATGCTGAACGATGCCAGCGCATCGCCCGAAGGCATGTAGCGCATTTCCGGATCGCGTCCCAGATTCCCGACCAGAATTACCTTGTTCACCGATGCCATTTCATTCTCCCTTTCCAATTAATTGCAACGCTGCTTCTTCGTCCCAGGCATGCATGTCCACCTTGAGCAATGCCACACCTTCGTCCGCCAGCACCACGGCTTCGCGTACGCCCTGCAAAAGCAGCAGGCGGTCGGCAAGCTTCTGTCCATCCTCCGCCGTCATTTCCGGCAGATGGAACATGCGGCTTTTGACGGCGGGCGGCGCTTTCATGCTGGCCGCAAAAAGCAGCCACAGCGCGATCAGCACGCTGCAAAACACAAAGACTGCAGCATAGCCATAAACATGCGACAGCCAGCCGCCAACAGCGCCTCCGAGGAAGATGCCGAGCGATTGCGAAGTATTATACACACCCATCGCGGTCCCTTTGGAGGCGGCGGGCGCGACCTTGGAAATGATGGAAGGCAAGCTGGCTTCGAGGACATTGAATGCAATGAAATAAGCCGTTAGCGAGGTGACGATACCCCAGAACTGGTTGATGGAGGAGGCGAAAAGCAGTTGCGCCCCGAACATCAGCGCGATGGCTGCCACGAACACGTTTTTAAGTTTGGCTTTCTTCTCGCCGTAGATAATCGCTGGCACCATGCAGACGAAGGAGATGCCCATTATCGGCAAATAAACCTGCCAGTGATGGTTGGCATCCAGCCCGCCAGTCTTGATCAGCGCGAACGGCACGACGACGAACATCGCCATCTGTGCCGCGTGCAGTGCAAAAATTCCGAAATTGAGGCGCAGCAACTGGCGGTTTTTTAGCACTTCGCGCAGTTTTGAAGTCGATGCTTCCGCATCGGAATGGAACCGGCTCACCTGCGGGTCCGGAACGACGAAGCGTACAACCAGCATCGCCATCAGGGTGAGGATGCCGGTAAGGGCGAAAATTCCTGGCACGCCTATCCATTGGTTGAGCGCGGGGCCGGCCACCAGCGAGAAGGCAAATGTCACGCCAATGGTGCCGCCTATCATTGCCATCGCCTTGGTGCGGTGCTCTTCCCGCGTCAGGTCGGCTACCAGCGCGGTAACGGCGGCGGAAACCGCGCCTGCACCTTGAATCGCGCGGCCGACGATGGTCATTTCGATGGTCTGCGCCAGCGCGGCGACGAGGCTGCCCAAGGCGAATATCGCCAAGCCGAAATAAATAACGCGCTTGCGTCCATAGCGGTCCGACGCCATGCCGAAAGGCAGCTGGAAAACAGCCTGCGTCAAACCATAAGCGCCCAGCGCGAGCCCGATCATCAAATGACTGGCGCCGCCAGGCAGGCCTTCTGCATAAATCGCGAAAATCGGCAGAATGAGGAACATTCCCAGCATGCGCAGGCCATAAATGGAGGCCAGACTCAGGCTCGCGCGCAGTTCGATTGTGGTCATGCGTTCCGTAGGGGGCATTGGAAAAATGATTGAGGTATCAGGTAAAAATTGCGTATATTAACAGGTTGACCCACTCTCGAGACAGCATGGATACCATACGCATCCGCGGCGCGCGTACGCATAACCTCAAAAACGTTTCGCTCGATTTGCCGCGCAACAAGATGATCGTGATTACCGGCCTTTCAGGTTCAGGTAAATCCTCACTCGCTTTCGATACCCTGTACGCGGAAGGCCAGCGCCGCTACGTGGAATCGCTTTCCGCATACGCCCGGCAATTCCTCGCACGCATGGACAAGCCCGATGTCGATCTGATCGAAGGCCTCAGCCCCGCGATTTCCATCGAGCAGAAATCAACTTCGCACAATCCGCGATCTACCGTCGGTACCGTGACCGAAATCCACGACTATCTGCGGTTGTTGTACGCCCGCGCCGGGGATCCGGAATGCCCTGAGCACGGCATCAAGCTGGAGGCGCAAACCGTATCGCAGATGGTCGATCATGTGCTGGCGCTGCCCGAAGACACCAAGCTGATGATCCTGGCGCCGGTGGTTTCCAACCGTAAGGGCGAGCAGCTCGACCTGTTCGACGAAATGCGCGCGCAGGGTTTCGTGCGGGTGCGCGTGGACGGCGAAATTTACGAAATCGACGCCGTGCCCAAGCTGGCCAAGACCACCAAGCACAACGTCGACATTGTGGTGGACCGGCTTAAGGTGCGCCCCGACATGAAGCAGCGACTCGCGGAATCTTTCGAAACCGCGCTTCGGCTGGCGGAAGGAAGAGCGCTCGCATTCGAAATGGATTCCGGCCAGGAGCATCTGTTTTCCGCCAAGTTCGCCTGCCCGATGTGCAATTATGCACTGGCCGAGCTTGAGCCGCGCCTGTTCTCGTTCAACAATCCGATGGGCGCCTGCCCCAAATGCGATGGGTTGGGCAATATCAGTTTTTTCGATCCCAAGCGCGTCGTTGCCTTCCCGC
Source organism: uncultured Methylobacillus sp. (assembly GCA_946481235.1). Next base: position 9,605 of record CAMLME010000058.1, read on the forward strand.
ATTTGTCGTTGGCTGCAGGTGCGATCAAGGGCTGGGACCGTCGCAACCAGTTCTATTTCCAGATGCTGCAAAGCCTGGCCGAGCACTATGGATTTGACCTCGATACGACCTTCGAAAACCTCCCGCCTGAAATCCAGGAAATCGCGTTGCATGGCAGCGGCAAGGAAAGCATCTCTTTCCGCTACATGAACGAGCGCGGCGCCTTCTACCAGAAGAGCCATCCTTTCGAAGGCATCTTGCATAACCTTGAACGCCGTTACCGCGAAACCGACTCCGTCATGGTGCGCGAGGAACTGGCCAAGTACCTGAACGGCTGCCCTTGCCCCGAGTGCGGCGGCACGCGCTTGCGCAAGGAGGCGCGCCATGTGCGCGTCGGCGGCAGCAATATCCACCAGATTTGTGAAATGCCGTTGCGCCAGACGCTGGTGTTTTTCGAGTCGCTCAAGCTGAGCGGGCAGAAGCTGGCGATCGCCGACAAGATCGTGCATGAGATCGGCAATCGCCTGCGGTTTCTGACCAACGTAGGCCTGGATTACCTGTCGTTGTCGCGTTCCGCGGAAACGCTTTCCGGTGGCGAAGCGCAGCGCATCCGTCTCGCCAGCCAGATCGGATCCGGCCTGACCGGCGTGATGTACGTGCTGGACGAGCCTTCTATCGGCCTGCATCAACGCGACAACGATAGGCTGCTGGAAACCTTATTCCGGCTGCGCGACCTCGGCAACAGCGTGATCGTGGTCGAGCACGATCAAGACGCCATCCTTTCCGCCGATTACGTGGTGGATATCGGCCCCGGCGCGGGTGAGCATGGCGGCCGTATTATTGCCGAAGGCACGCCCGAGCAAATCAAAAGCAACCCCGACTCTCTGACAGGCCAATACCTCAGCGGGCGCAAATCCATCGAAGTGCCGAAACAGCGTCACCAACCCGACCACAAGCGCATGCTGAAGCTGACGCATGCAGAAGGCAATAACCTGAAACAGGTGACGCTCAATATGCCGGTAGGCTTATTTACTGCCGTGACCGGCGTTTCCGGTTCCGGCAAGTCCACGCTGGTCAATGACACGCTGTTCCGCGTAGTTGCGCGCCATCTCTATGGCAGCTCTACCGAGCCTGCGGCGTATGAGGAGATCGAGGGGCTGGAGTTTTTCGACAAGGTGGTCGATGTGGACCAGAGCCCCATCGG
>CAMLME010000059.1 GCA_946481235.1 uncultured Methylobacillus sp.
CGGAACATCTCGCTGGCGATGCCGACGTGCGAGCGCATGCCGACGCCGACCACGGAAACCTTGGCGATCTTGTCGTCGCCGGTGATTTCGCGCGCGCCGATGTGGCCCTGCACCTTGTCCTTGAGGATGGCCAGCGCCTTGTTCAGTTCGTTTTTATGCACGGTGAAGGTGAAGTCGGTGGTGCCGTCGGCGCCGACGTTCTGGATGATCATGTCGACGTCGATGTTGGCATCGGCGATCGGGCCCAGGATTTGATAGGCGATGCCGGGACGGTCAGGCACGCCGAGTACGGTGACCTTGGCTTCATCGCGGTTGAATGCGATACCGGAGATGATGGGTTGTTCCATGTTGTCTTCTTCCTCGAATGTAATCAGCGTGCCATCGCCTTCTTCTTCAAAGCTGGAAAGCACGCGCAGTTTGACCTTGTATTTGCCGGCGAACTCGACCGAGCGGATTTGCAGCACCTTGGAGCCCTGGCTCGCCAGTTCCAGCATTTCCTCGAAAGTAATGGAGCTGAGACGACGGGCTTCGGGGACGATGCGCGGGTCGGTGGTGTAAACGCCGTCGACGTCGGTGTAAATCTGGCATTCGTCAGCCTTTAAAGCCGCTGCCAGTGCTACGCCTGTAGTATCCGAACCACCGCGGCCCAGCGTGGTGATGTTGCCGTGCTCGTCCACGCCCTGGAAGCCGGCGACCACGACCACATGACCGGTGTTGAGGTCGTTGCGGATGTTGTCTTCGTCAATGCTGAGGATGCGTGCCTTGTTGAACGCGTCGTCGGTCAGGATGCGCACCTGCGCGCCGGTGTAGCTTTTCGCCTTGATGCCCATGTCCATCAGCGCCATTGCGGTCAGCGCAATGGTGACCTGCTCGCCGGTGGCAACCATCGCGTCCAGTTCGCGCGGGTCCGGCTCCGGCATGATTTCCTTGGCGAGCCCAATTAGGCGGTTGGTTTCGCCCGACATCGCGGAGACCACCACTACCACCTGATGTCCAAGTGCCTTGTAGCGCGCCACGCGACGCGCGACATTGCGGATGCGTTCCGGATTGGCGACGGAAGTGCCGCCGTATTTCTGTACGATAAGTGCCATAAATTAAGTGATCAGTCGTTAGTCGTTAATGAAGTCTAGGACAATTTTTCGGTTACCCAACCGGTCACGCCAGCCAGAGCCTGCGGCAGTTTGCTAGCATCGCTGCCGCCTGCCATCGCCATATCCGGCTTGCCGCCGCCCTTGCCACCCACCTGCTGGGCGACGAAGTTCACCAGCTCGCCAGCTTTGATCTTGCCCGTCTGGTCGGCAGTGACGCCGGCCGCCAGGCTGACCTTGCCGTCGTTGACCGAGGCCAGCACGATTGCGGCGGATTTGAGCTTGTCCTTGAGTTTGTCCATGGTCTCGCGCAATGCGTTCGCATCGGCACCTTCGAGTGTTGCAGCCAGCACCTTGATGCCAACTACGTCCACGGCCTGTTCGGCAAGGTCATCGCCCTGACTGGAAGCCAGCTTGGACTTCAGCCGCGCCAGCTCTTTTTCCAGCGCCTTGACGTTATCCAGCACCTGCGCGATCTTGGCCGGCAGCTCATGTGCCGGTGCCTTGAATTCGCTCGCGGCCTGGGACAGCAACGCTTGCTGCACCTGCACCAGTTTCAGCGCGCCTTCGCCGGTCGTGGCTTCAACGCGGCGTACGCCGGCGGCGACGCCGGATTCGGAAATGATCTTGAACAGGCCAATGTCGCCGGTGCGGGAAACGTGCGTACCGCCGCAGAGTTCGCGACTGGAGCCGATATCCAGCACGCGCACTTCGTCGCCGTACTTTTCGCCGAACAGCATCATCGCGCCGGTCTTCTGCGCGGACTCGATGTCCATTACGCGCGCTTCGGTGGCAGCATTGGCCATGATCTCGGCGTTGACGAACTGCTCGACCTTGCGGATTTCCTCGTCGCTCATCGGCGCGTTGTGCACGAAGTCGAAACGGGTCTTGTCGGCATCGACCAGCGAGCCCTTCTGCTGCACGTGGTCGCCCAGCACTTCGCGCAGCGCCTTGTGCATCAGGTGCGTCGCGGAGTGGTTGCGCATGGTTGCGGCGCGGGCCTGCGTATCGACGCGCGCGCTGACCGGATTGCCGACGGAAAGCTTGCCGGTCTTGAGCACGCCGTGATGGCCGAACACGCTAGCCTGGATTTTCTGCGTGTCTTCCACCGCGAAAATGCCATTGTCGCCGCGCAGCTCGCCCCGGTCGCCGACCTGGCCGCCGGATTCGGCATAGAACGGTGTGTGGTCGAGCACGACGACGCCGATGTCGCCTTCGTTCAGCTCTGCGACGGCAATGCCATCCTTGTACAGTGCCAGCACGCTGGCTGCGGCTTCCAGCTTTTCATAGCCGTGGAAGGTCGTCGGCTGGCCGTCGTATTCGAGATTGGCCGCCATCTTGAACTTGCCGGCAGCGCGGGCTTGTTCCTTCTGGCGCGCCATCGCGGCGTCGAACGCGGCGGAGTCGACCGTGACATTCCGTTCGCGGCAGATGTCGGCGGTAAGATCCAGCGGAAAGCCGTAGGTGTCGTGCAGCTTGAATGCGGTTTCGCCGTTGAATACGGTATTGCCGGAGGTAGTCATGCCGGCCAGCTCGGTTTCCAGGATTTCCATGCCGTGGGCGATGGTCTCGAAGAAACGCTCTTCCTCCTGGCGCAGTACGTCCATGACGCGCTTTTCGCCGGCCTTGAGCTCGGGGTAGGCTTCGCCCATTTCCGCGACCAGGTCCGGCACCATCTTGTGGAAGAACGCGGCGCGCGCACCCAGCTTGTAGCCATGGCGGATCGCGCGGCGAATGATGCGGCGCAGCACATAGCCGCGGCCTTCATTGCCGGGGATCACGCCGTCGGCGATCAGGAAGGAGCAGGCACGGATGTGGTCGGCCAATACCTTCAGGGAAGGGCTGTCGAGGTCGGCGCACTTTGTTTCGCGTGCGGCAGCGGCAATCAGCGTCTGGAACAGGTCGATCTCGTAGTTGGCGTGCACGCCCTGCAGCACGGCGGCGATACGTTCCAGGCCCATGCCGGTGTCGACCGAGGGCTTGGGCAGCGGATGCATCACGCCGGCCTCGTCGCGGTTGAACTGCATGAACACGTTGTTCCAGATTTCGATGAAGCGGTCGCCGTCTTCATCCGGGCTGCCGGGAGGGCCGCCGGGGATGTGCGCGCCGTGGTCGTAGAAGATTTCGGTGCAGGGGCCGCACGGGCCGGTGTCGCCCATCATCCAGAAGTTGTCCGAGGCGTAGCGCGCGCCCTTGTTGTCGCCGATGCGGATGATGCGCTCGGTGGGAACGCCGATTTCCTTGGCCCAGATATCGTAAGCTTCGTCGTCCTCGGCATAGACCGTGACGGTCAGCTTGTCAGCGGGAATCTTGAACACGACGGTGAGCAGTTCCCAGGCGTATTTGATCGCATCGCGCTTGAAGTAATCACCGAAGCTGAAGTTGCCCAGCATCTCGAAGAAGGTGTGGTGGCGTGCGGTGTAGCCCACGTTTTCCAGGTCGTTGTGCTTGCCGCCGGCGCGCACGCATTTCTGGCTGGATGCGGCACGGGTATACGGGCGCTTGTCGAAACCGAGGAACACATCCTTGAACTGGTTCATCCCCGCGTTGGTGAAGAGCAGGGTAGGGTCGCCCGCCGGCACCAGCGAGCTGGAAGCGACAACGGTATGGCCCTTGGAGGCGAAAAAGTCGAGAAATGCCTGTCGTATCTGTTTGCTGTTCATCTGTGTCTTTAATGTTGCGCAGGCGTTGTCGCCTGCAAAGTCTTACTCGTCATCCGGTTCGCCGCGCAGCACGGACTTGATCGTGTCCATGCCGAAGCCCCGGCTTTGCAGGAATCTCGCCTGCTTCGCCCACTCCTCGCGACTTTCCGGTTGTGCGCCGAATTTCTTGCGCCACAAGGTGCGGGCGGTATCCAGTTCTTCTTTCTGTACTTCCTTGATGGCCTTGTCGACCAGTTCTTCGGCAACCCCATGCGCGCGCAGCTCGTGCGCCACTTTCAGACTGCCGTATTTGCCCTTGCGCGCATGCACCATCTGGTCGGCATAACGTGTATCAGACAGCCAGCCGCGTTGCTTGAAGTCGTCCAGCAGGCTTTCCAGATCTTCATCGCTGACGTAGGGAAGCAGTTTGCGATAGAGTTCCTGACGCGAATATTCCCGCCGGGTGAGGTACCCTAACGCACGCTCCCGCAGGCTAGGCGTCGCTTTCCTCATCCATCACCGGTGCAACTTGCAACACAGCTGCAGTGCTGGAGTGCGCGCGAATCTTGGCTTCGATTTCCTTGGCGACTTCCGGGTGTTCCTTCAGGTATTCGCGGGAATTATCCTTGCCTTGACCGATTTTTTCGCCCTTGTAGCTGTACCAGGCGCCGGATTTTTCGATCAGCTTGAGGTTGACGCCCATCTCGATGATTTCACCTTCGAGCGAAATGCCTTCGCCGTAGAGAATATCGAATTCTGCTTGCTTGAACGGAGGGGCGACCTTGTTCTTGACCACCTTGACGCGGGTTTCGGAGCCGATGACTTCGTCGCCTTTCTTGATCGCGCCGGTGCGGCGGATGTCGAGGCGCACGGAGGCATAGAACTTGAGCGCATTGCCGCCGGTGGTGGTTTCAGGGTTGCCGAACATCACGCCGATTTTCATGCGGATCTGGTTGATGAAGATCACCAGCGTATTGGCGCGCTTGATGTTGGCGGTGAGCTTGCGCAAGGCCTGCGACATCAGGCGGGCCTGCAGACCCATGTGCGAGTCGCCCATTTCGCCTTCGATTTCGGCCTTGGGGGTCAGCGCGGCAACGGAGTCGACCACAACCACGTCCACAGAACCGGAGCGTACCAGCATGTCGCAAATTTCAAGAGCCTGTTCGCCGGTATCGGGTTGGGAGATTAGCAAGTCGCCGACGTTTACACCCAGTTTTTGCGCATATTGCGGATCGAGTGCATGTTCGGCGTCGATAAAAGCCGCAACGCCGCCGAGCTTCTGCATTTCGGCAATGACCTGCAGGGTCAGCGTGGTCTTGCCGGACGATTCCGGACCGTAAATTTCAACAATGCGGCCGCGCGGCAAGCCGCCGACGCCGAGAGCGAGATCGAGGCCGAGCGAACCGGTCGAAACGACTTCGAGATCCGGTGCGACGTTGCCGTCGCCCATGCGCATGATGGAGCCTTTGCCGAACTGTTTTTCGATTTGCGACAGGGCTGCGGCCAGCGCTTTGCTCTTGTTTTCGTCCATCTCGAATCCTCTGCTCTGAAAAATCATGAATTATTTCATAAATCAGGAGGTAAGGTAAGGATGGTTCTGCCCCATTACTCGGGATTTGACGCCTAGGCGCGCTGTCTGGCGATTGCCAGCTGTATCCGCCGTTCGGCGATGGACTGCGCTAGTTGCCGCGTCAGGTCGCCGAGCGGGTCGCCGCCCATGGCTTCAGCAGTTTCGATGGTTTTCTTGAGTTTGTAAGTGCTGGCTTTTTGTTGCGCCTTGAGTTCCTGTTGAGCTTCTCCGAGGCGGCGACGCAACTGGGCGATGCGGCGTATCGTTTTTACGATGCGGGAGGCTACGTCCTCGCCTTCGATGGCTTCCGGATCGTGGCCGAATTCCCTGATCAATGTTTCGATGGCCCGCATGTCACCGCGTTCGTAGGCGCGATTGACCCGCGACATCAGCTCGGTGCGGCGCAGACGTTCGGATTCGGTTGTGGCGCGATCGGGATGCATCAGCCGAGTCGCTCTGCGATAGAGTTGCTTGAGTTCAGGTGTGGTGTCGGGAGGCGGTTCGGGTCGTGCGCCGACCAGTCCGGCTTCCTCGGCGGATTTTTCGGCACGGGCCTGTGCGGTTTGGGCCTGGGTCTGGGCAACAGGGTCGCCGGGTGAGTGCAGCATGCGCTCATAGGCGATCTGTGCGTCGAGTTCATCCAGCTCGGCATACAGGCGGCCGACGGCTTCGTAATAACGGTGGCGGAAACGCTCGGTTTCAGTCTTGGCGACTTCGAGCGCCAGTTCGGCCTGGGCGACTTGCTCCTCGAGTTCGGATTGCTCGGTTTCCAGGCGCTGGAGCTCCTGTTCCTCGGGCAGTGCCAGCAGGTAGTCGTCGGATTCAGTAGCCATCGAATTCGTGCATCTGGCCGAGCTGCCATTGCGCCTCGGCATGTCCTTGTTTTGCCGCTTTGCGGTACCAGAACGTTGCCGCATCGCCATCCTTCGGCACACCGTTACCCTCTTCGTACATCGTGCCCAGTTTGAACAGGCCTTCCTTGTCGTCCTGCGCGGCGGCTTGCCCGTACCAGTGCAGGGCTTCTTCATGGCGCCCGTTCATGCGGTAGAAGTCGCCCAGCCAGCATTGCAGGAAAGGCCCGCCCTGCGCGGCGGCTTGTCCCATCCATTCCAGCGCTTCCTCGTTGCGGCTGGCATCGCCGTCGCAATCGTAGATGCACAGACCCAGCGCCCACATGCCGCGCCGGTCGCCCAGCTCGGCTGCCTTGCGATACCAAGCTTCGGCCTGTCTGAAATCCTGTGCAACGCCGTGGCCGTTTTTGTACATGTCGCCCAGGTCGCACCAGCGCTCTACATCATCGTCGGTCTGTCGGGCCAGGCTCCATTCGAATGCCAGCTGCGCCAGATGCTGTGACTGGGCGAGGTCTTCTTCGGCCCGGCGCCCGGCGCGTATCAGTACCGAAAGCGGATAATAGGCCTGTTCGTATTGCTCGTCTGCCAACTGGCGGAACGTAGCCAAAGCCGAGGCAATCGCCGGGTTGCCCAGTTGCCAGTTGCCAAACGCCGTTTCGCGGTCAAACACCGCGCGTGCCACGCGGTAGCGCTCGTCCTGTCTGGTCCGGTTGGTGCTGTTGACCAGATTGGATGGTTTCCTTCGTTGTTCTTTATTCCGATCGCGTTGAGCGAATTCAGCTTCGCACTCCTTGGTGAAGCGGATCGCATGGGGCTTCACGCCATCGCCGAATTTCTCGATCACTTCCTGGAAAAACATTTTGACGAAGTCGTTGTAGGCCAGATTCCGGAGCAGTAACGGACGGGCGATTTCGAGGAATTGCGGGCGTGCTTTCAGGTAAATTTCTTCGTCGAGCGTTTCCCGGTTGGCGTTCAGCGCAGCCAAGCCGCGTTCGATCAGGCTGTCGTCGTCCGACGGCAGCGCCAAATCGTGGCGGGTAGAGGTTCTGGCGGGAAGCTGCTCGTACATCGGTCAGGGCTGCGAGCGGAAGGCTGGAGAAGAGTAGAGAGCTGGATTCAGGCAATGCATGACATCGATTTTACAGGTGAGCCGGGGAGAGCGGTCAAGTCGAACCATTTGCCAGCCGGAGCAGCCCTTTGAATAGGGTTTCCACCGACTGGCGGCGTATCGCATCGCGATCGCCTTGAAAGTGATGCGTTTCGCTATGCAGCGAGCCGTCCGGTCCGGCCCAAGCGAAACAGACCATGCCGACGGGCTTGTCCGGCGTGCCGCCGTCCGGCCCGGCGATGCCGGTGATGGCGCCGGTGAGTTGCGTATGGCTGTGGTCGAGCGCGCCCTTCGCCATTTCGCGAGCGGTTTCTTCGCTGACAGCGCCGCAGCGCCCCAGGGTTTCCGGGCTGACGTCGAGCAGTTCGATCTTGGCGCTGTTGCTGTAAGTGACGAAGCCGCGCTCGAAGCAGGTTGAGCTGCCTGGAATGGCGGTGATGTATTGTGACGCCATGCCGCCGGTGCACGATTCGGCAAGCGCGATGGTCCACCCGCGCTGGGTGAGCGTGGAGCCGAGCTGCGCCGCGAGGGTTACAAGTGGATCGTCAGCCATTGCAGTGCATAAAGCGTAAGGATGGCGTAAATCGCCGCCAGCAGATCGTCGAACATCACGCCGAAACCGCCTTTCAGGCGGGTGTCGCACAGGCGGATGGGGAAGGGCTTCCAGATATCGAACAACCGGAACAGCACAAAGGCCGCGGCCCACCACGGCCAGGTGCGTGGCGTGAACTCCAGCACCAGCAGCATCGCGACGATTTCATCCCAGACGATACCGCCGTGGTCTTCCATACCCAGCGCCTGACTGGTTTTATTGCAGATAGGGATGCCAGCCACAAAAAGCAGGGCAATCAAGGGGAGGTGGAGTACGACCGGCAGTGCCATCATCCCGTAGAAAAGAGGGAAGGCGACGAGGGTGCCGAACGTTCCGGGGGCAACGCGCGCAAGGCCACTGCCGAAACCAAGTGCAAGCAGGTGGGCCGGATGCTGCAGCAGGAAGCGGCGGTCAGGCAAAGTGGTCATAACCGCTCCCCGGCTTGGACATGGGTTGCCCGGCTGCATCGAGTAATTGCAACCCCGAATCGGCAGTGATTTTACCAATGCGGCTCAGCTTCAACCCCAGCCTGTCTTCCAATGCCTTGATGGCATCATGCCTCGCACGCGGAGCAGTGAAGCACAGTTCGTAATCGTCGCCGCCGGAAAGCAGGCAACGCTGCGCCCATTCGTTGCCAAGTAGCGGCTCAAGCGCCGGATGTGACGGCAGTGCATCAAAGCAGAGCTCGGCGCCGACACTGGAGCGTTCGAGAATGTGACCGAGGTCGCCGAGCAGGCCGTCGGAAATATCCAGCGCGCTGGTGGCGATGCCGCGCAGTGCGAGGCCGAGTTGTACGCGAGGCTGAGGAGTGTCGAGCAGGCTGCGACAAGCGGTAACGTCACCTTCGGCAAACTCCACCTTGCCTTGCAATGCATTCAGCGCCAGCGCCGCGCCGCCTAGCGTGCCGGAGACCCAGATATCGTCGTCCGGCTGTGCGCCGCTACGTCGCAAGGCCTGGCCGCGCGGAATCTCGCCAAAGATCGTGACCGCAAGATTAAGCGGTCCGCGCGTGGTGTCGCCGCCCACGAGATCGATGTCGAACTCCTTGGCGCAGGCGAAAAAGCCGCCGGCGAAGGCGGACAGCCAAGGCTCATCGGCGCGCGGGAGTGCAATGGCCAGCGTGGCCCAGCGCGGCTGTGCGCCCATCGCGGCCATGTCCGAAACATTCACGGCCAGGGCTTTCCAGCCGAGCTTGCGCGGGTCGGCATCGGGAAAGAAATGCGTGCCTGAAACCAGCATGTCGGTGGATACTGCCAGTTCCATATTCGGGCTTACGGCCATCAGCGCGGCATCGTCGCCGACACCCAGCACCGCTTGCGGCGTGGGTTTGGTGAAGAAATGCTCGATCAGGTTGAATTCTGAGGTCATGCTTGCGCTACAGGGGGGAGATTCATGCCTGCGGTTTTTGCGCCGATTTCGGCCGGAAAGCCTTGACCATGGCCTCGTTGGTTTCGATATACGGAGCGCCGATCAGGTCCAGGCAATACGGCACCGCCGCGAAAATGCCGTGCACCAGTTGATTGCCGTCGGAGTCCTTGAGGCCTTCCAGCGTTTCGCGTATGGATTTCGGCTGACCGGGCAGGTTGATGATCAGGCTTTGCTTGCGGATGACCGCCACTTGCCGCGACAGGATGGCAGTCGGTACGAATTGCAGGCTGATCTGGCGCATCTGTTCGCCGAAGCCGGGCATGACCTTGTCGGCAACGGCCAGTGTCGCCTCCGGCGTTACGTCCCGCAATGCGGGGCCTGTGCCACCGGTGGTCAATACCAACGAACATTCTTCATGATCGACCAGGTCGCGCAGCATGGCTTCGATTTCATCCTGTTCATCAGGGATGATGCGCGCAACATGTTCCCAGGGCGTTTTCAACGCGGATCCAAGCCAATCACGTAGCGCCGGGATACCCTGGTCTTCGTAAACCCCGCTGGAGGCGCGGTCGCTGATGGATATCAATCCGATCTTGATGAATTTTTCCGTCATGGGGACTGTCACAGAGGCTGCGTTAAGGAGATTTATCATACCATCCACTTACGGGATGCAAAAAAGGAATAGTCATGCTTAGAACCTCACCCTTGTTGCTTACTTTCTTCTTGTTCGCATGCTCGTCGGCTGGCACTCCGATGCAGGAGCCACCGCCTAATCCTTACGCCAGGAATTACGTCAGCAGCATGAAATCTCCAACAGCCAGCAACGCCGCAACGCCGCAAATCTATCGGGGGCAGGATCGCGTTGCCGATTACCAGACATTGCTTGAGGACGGATACGACTTGTTGGGTTATTCCTCCTTCGAGGCGGCGGATGTGCCGCCGGAAAAACTGACCGAGCAGGCGAAAAAGGTAAATGCCGACCTTGCGCTGGTTTATACCACGCGCTCCGGTGAAGTCCCCGCGAGTGTCAAGCTGGATCAGGCCAAGGAAAAGATGGCAAAAAAACAGCAGGAAAAAGTCAGTCCGGATGTGCCGAAGGGAACATTGAAGAATTTCGATCGTGAGTACTACAACTATTTTGCTTCGTATTGGGTCAAGTTGCCGACCCCTTTGCTTGGAGTGCATGTCAAGCAGGAAAAAGAAGCTGGATTCCCGGAAAAGGGATTGGAAGTCATCGCTGTCATCAAGGGCTCCCCAGCCGCCACCGCCGGGCTGCAAAAAGGCGATACCCTGATGCGGCTTGGAGAAATGGAATTGAGCAAGCCGGAATTATTGACACAGGCAGCGCAGCGCTATGCCGGCCAGAAAACCGACCTCGTCGTCAGCCGTCTAGGACAGGAGCAGCAT
>CAMLME010000060.1 GCA_946481235.1 uncultured Methylobacillus sp.
CCAACGGCGAGCAGCACGTCGCATTCCTGCATCGCCATGTTCGCCTCAAGCGTACCGTGCATGCCCAGCATGCCGACGAATTGGCGGTCGGTGGCGGGGTAGCCGCCAAGGCCCATCAGGGTGTTGGTAATCGGGAAGCCAAGCTGGCGAACCAGTCGCGTCAATGGTTCTGCTGCGTCGCCCAGCACCACGCCACCGCCGGCGTAAATCATCGGCCGTTTGGCCTCAAGCAGCAGCTTCAGCGCCTTCTTAATCTGCCCGGAATGGCCTTTGAGCACCGGATTGTAGGAGCGCATCTGCACGGATTCCGGGTAGACGAATTCGCCGAGGTGGGCGGTAATGTCCTTGGGAATATCCACGACCACCGGGCCGGGCCGGCCGCTGGCGGCGATATAGAACGCTTTCTTGATTGTGCTTGCGAGCTCGTTGATGTTCTTGACGAGGAAGTTGTGCTTCACGCAAGGACGTGTAATGCCGACCATGTCGACTTCCTGGAAGGCGTCCATGCCGATCGCGGGTGTTGGCACCTGGCCGGACAGCACCACCATAGGGATCGAATCCATGTAGGCAGTTGCGATGCCAGTCACTGCATTGGTCGCGCCGGGGCCGGATGTAACCAGCGCCACGCCTACCTGTCCGGTGGCGCGCGCATACGCGTCAGCTGCATGCACAGCTGCCTGCTCGTGGCGCACCAGGACATGCTTGAACTTGTCCTGTTTAAAAATCTCGTCGTAAATGTTAAGAACCGCACCGCCGGGATAGCCGAAAAGGAACTTGACGTTCTCTTCGTGCAGGCAGCGGATGACGATTTCTGCGCCAGTCAATTGCATAAATTCAATCAGTTGTGGAAATTGTTGCGAAACCCTGAACAGTAGCGTTTCACGCTGAATTGGTCAAGGCTATTTATTTGTAAGTAGACAACGTTTAGACCCATTAAATCCGGGAAGCATTTGTTTGCAAGTGCGTGGCTATAAATTCTGGATTTTTCCTTATCACCAGTTTCGCTCTCGCATCGGATCTGCATGTGGTTTCGCTTGATCATGAGGTCTTGATGCGCATGGACAGATCCAGGGCCTTGACGTTCTTGGTCAGGCTGCCGATGGAGATGCGCTGTACACCGGTTTCAGCCACGGTACGCACGTTATCCAGTGTGATATTGCCGGAAGCTTCGAGTTGGGCACGGTCAGCGGTGAGAATGACGGCTTCGCGCATTAGCTCAGGCGGGAAGTTATCCAGCAGGATCAGGTTGGCGCCGGCATCCAGTGCAGTTTGCAGTTGCTCCAGCGATTCCACTTCAATCTGGATAGGGACGGTGCCGCCTGTTTTTTGGGCTGCTGCGAGCGCAAGACGAATACCGCCTGCGGCAGCGATGTGGTTTTCCTTGATGAGGATGCCGTCATAAAGGCCAATGCGCTGGTTTTTGCCGCCACCGACCGTCACCGCATACTTTTGCGCGAGGCGTAAGCCAGGCAGTGTTTTGCGCGTATCCAGGACGGCCGCCGACGTGCCTGCAATGGCGTCGACATAACGTCTTGTGACGGTAGCGACGCCAGAAAGGGTTTGCAGGAAGTTGAGCGCGCATCGCTCGGCGGTGAGCATTGTTCTGGCATTGCCGCTGATTTCGCACAGCATTTGGTTGGAGTGAATGCGAGCGCCTTCTTCAGCATGCCATTGGATGTGGATGTTTTTGTCCAGCAGGCGAAAACAGGCCTCGAACCACGCGTTGCCGCAAAGCACAGCTTCTTCACGGCTGATAACCGTGGCAGTTGCAACCTGGTCGGCAGGAACCAGTTGTGCCGTCAGGTCGCCGGAGCCGATGTCTTCTTCCAGCGCAAGGCGCACATTGCGTTCGATTTCGGCGGTCAAGGGAGGCATAGGGGATTCCAAAGCGAGGCTGAGTTAGGGTGCGAACACGCCTGTGTGCATGCAGGTTATTGCATTATAATGCGTTTCCACTTCTTGTTTTGACTCAGACAGAATGAAGCTTTTTATCACTCCTACCAGCCCGTATGCACGCAAAGTGCGTGTCGTGCTTGCAGAAAAACATATCGAATGTGAGCTGGTGACGGTGCCTTCGCTGGCTGCGCCGGACTCCCCGGTTCCCGAATTCAACCCGCTCGGTAAAGTGCCTACGTTGGTGCTGGATGACGGCACGGCTTATTACGACTCGGTTGTTATCGTCGATTATCTGGATCACAAAACTCCGGTATCGCGCCTGATTCCGCAGGACAACAGCCATCGTGCTTTGGTGCGTCGCTGGGAGGCCTTGGCCGATGGCGTATGCGATGCCGCTGTTGCCGTCGTGATGGAAAAGCGTCGCGCACCTGAAAAGCAGGATGACACGCTCATCGAACGGCAAATGCTGAAGGTGACTCGCGGCCTGCGAGCAATGTCGAAAGATATGGGAGAGGATAAGTGGGCCGCAGGGGATCGATTCACGTTGGCGGATATTGCCACGGGTTGCGTGCTGGGCTATCTCGACTTGCGTATGCCGGAACTCGGCTGGCGCGAGCAGTACCCCAACCTTGCCAATCTTTACGAGCAAGTGATGACGCGCCAGTCCTTCAAGGATACCGTGCCACCTGCGACTTAAGTTTCAAATACAACACCGGGACCGTTAAGGCCCCTTCTTTTTGGCCTTGTCCCAGGCCGGTGATATCTATCTTCTAGAAGCTGACGGGGGCGGTAATGATGCCTCCGCCCAAACAAACCCGGCTTTCATACACGACTACTGATTGTCCCGGCGTCACCGCCCACTGGGCTTCACCGAAACGGATTTCGCAGCGGTCGCCATCGATGGAGTCGATTTCGCACGGTGCGTCAGGCTGGCGGTAACGCGTCTTGGCTGCATACACCCAGTGTTCACGCGGGTCGTGTCCAGCGATCCAATGCATTTGCGCGGCTTGCAGGCCGTCGCTGTAGAGCAGCGGATGATCATGCCCCTGAACCACGGTCAGTACGTTGTTTTCCATATCCTTGCCGGCAACGAACCACGGCATGCCGTCACCCTCTTTCGATCCGCCGATGCCCAGCCCTTGCCGCTGACCCAAGGTGTAATACATCAAGCCACTGTGGCGGCCGACGACCTTACCCTCGGGGGTACGCATCTCGCCTGGCTCGGTAGGCAGATAACGTTGCAGGAATTCACGGAACGGGCGTTCGCCAATGAAACAGATGCCGGTGGAGTCCTTTTTCTCGCTGGTGGCCAGGCCGGCTTTGCGCGCGATTTCGCGCACTTCGCGCTTGTAGAGGCCACCTAGCGGAAACAGCGATTTTGAAAGCTGCGACTGATTGAGGCGATAGAGGAAGTAGCTCTGGTCCTTGCTGCCGTCCTCTGCCTTGAGCAGCTGGAATAACCCATCCACTTCGCGAACCTGCGCGTAATGACCGGTCGCAATCAGGTCGGCGCCCATGCCCATCGCATGGTCGAGGAATGCGCGGAACTTGATCTCGGAGTTGCAGAAAATATCCGGGTTGGGCGTGCGGCCAGCACGGTATTCATCTAGGAAACTATTGAAAACCTTTTCCTTGTATTCTTTCGAAAAATTGACCGCTTCGATCTCGATGTCCAGCCTGTCGGCCACGGCTGCTGCGTCGATCAGGTCCTGCTTTGCCGGACAATATTCGTCGGTGTCGTCGTCTTCCCAGTTTTTCATGAACAGGCCGACCACATCGTAGCCTTGCTCTTTCAGCAATAGCGCAGTGACTGATGAGTCAACACCGCCGGACATGCCGACAATGACTTTTTTCTTCATAGATGGGTCAGTACCGATAATGGGAAACGTTGTCCCGCAATGTAATGTTCGATGCAGGTCAGCACTTGCGGGCTGCGGTGCCTGTCCTGGCTTGCCCGGATTTCTTCCGGCGTCAGCCAGCAGGCGCGAATAATCCCTGCGTCCAGCGCTTGCGACGAATCATGCCCAGTGAGTTCGCCAGTAAATGCGAAGCGCAGGTAGGTGATGTCTTTTTTCGGATGCTTCCAGTGGTAAACCCCAAGCAGTGCAGTCGGCTTGAAACGGTAGGCGGTTTCTTCCTGTACTTCGCGAATTACGCCGTCGAACAGGCTTTCACCGTCTTCCAGATGGCCGGCAGGCTGGTTGAACATCACGCCGTCGGCGGTTTCTTCCTCGACCAACAGGAATTTTCCATCCTGCTCGATGACGGCGGCGACGGTAACGTTGGGTTTCCAGATCATATTGAAAGATGTGATTGCGCGCAAAACGCGCAATTCTACTAGGTTCGCCAGCCCGGGAACAGGCTGCCCAAGCCTTGCGTCATGAATTCGATTGCCATCGCGGCCAGAATCAGGCCCATCAGGCGAGTGACGATGATGATGCCGACGGCACCGAGTCGATTGGCAATCGCCATCGACAGGCTAAGAATTGCCCAGACCAGTATGGCGACGACGAGCACCGGTATCACCAACTCAAGATGACCCCAGAATCCGCCGCTCTGCTCGGCGGTGATGATGACGCTGCTGATGGCGCCTGGCCCTGCCAGCAAGGGAATGCTGAGCGGTACGATAGCCACCGCTTCGCGGTCGATAGCAGCCTGGGCCTCTTCGGCTGTTTGCCGGTCGCTGATGGCTTTCCCGTGCATCATTGAAATCGCCATTAGCAGCAACAGAATCCCGCCGCCGACCTGAAAGGATGGGATGCTGATTCCGAAAAACTCAAGTATGCGGTCGCCGACGAAAATCGCTACGGTCAGCACCGTGAAAACTGTCAGGGCAATGATGCGTACCGTGCGAGTGCGGTCGATGGCCGACCAACCTTCGGTAGCAGTGACGAAAATGGGCACTGTGCCTATCGGGTTGACGATGGCAAACAAGGCAATGCCGACTTTGAACAGGTAGCTCCATTCGTGCATTTGATGGCCCTTATTGAATGGGTTAGTATCCTTGCCTCATCCCACGACAAGGAGACAAGCCATGACGAAGGTATTGATTCCGCTTGCACAAGGATGCGAAGAGCTGGAGGCGGTGACGGTCATCGACATTTTACGCCGCGCCGGCATCCAAGTCATTACGGCTGGGCTGGAGGCGGGACCGGTACGAGCCAGTCGCGGCACGGTTCTTGTGCCGGACACGACGCTGGATGAAGCGCTTCGGAACGTTTTCGACATGATCGTTCTGCCCGGTGGCATGCCGGGTTCGGAGCATCTCAAGAACGATAGCCGCGTTATCAGTGCGTTGCAGGAGCAGGCCGCCGCAGGCAAATACACTGCTGCCATCTGCGCTGCTCCGATGGCGCTACATGCTGCCGGATTGCTGGAGGGCAAGCGAGCTACCAGTTTCCCAGGCGTGATCGACGATTTACCCGGCACACATCATTATTCCGACGAAAGGGTTGTGGTTGATGGGCGTGTCGTTACCTCGAAAGGCCCGGGCACCGCCATGGATTTCGCCCTGACCCTGGTGGAACTGCTGGCGGGAAAAACCAAACGCGACGCTGTCGAATCCGAATTGCAGCGATAAACTTCGAAAGCGCGAGTGCATTCCATGAAATTCAAGATATATCTGGCCTCTCGGTCGCCTCGTCGCGGCGAGATTCTCGGCCAGATCGGCATCGATTTCGATGTCTTGCCATCGGACGTCGATGAATCCGTGCTGGGGGACGAGGCGCCGGAGCATTACGTATTGCGGCTGGCGAAGGAGAAGGCCTCCGTTTGCGTGCAGCGACTGGTCGAGCAGGGTTTGCCTTTGCGCCCAGTGCTTGCCGCGGACACCACGGTCTGCATCGACGGCATGATCCTTGGAAAGCCTGAAAACGATGCAGATGCGGCTGCAATGCTGCGACGCATGTCCGACCGCTGGCATGTGGTGCATACCGCGGTTGCCGTGGCCGACAGGGATCGTGTCGAGGTGGCGCTATCCAGTACACAGGTTGAGCTGGCGCCGCTGACCGATGCCGACATCAAGGCGTATATTGCTTCCGGCGAACCGCGCGACAAGGCGGGTAGTTATGGAATTCAAGGGCTTGCCGGAACATTCATCCGCAGGATCGAAGGCAGCTATTCTGGCGTGATGGGCCTGCCCATTTATGAAACCGCGCAATTGCTCAAACAATTTGGAGTCTCCCTGCCGTGAGCGAAGAAATACTGATTAACGTTACCCCGCAGGAAACCCGTGTCGCCATCATGGAGCAGGGGGTGGTGCAGGAACTGCACATCGAACGTACCAGTTCGCTCGGTCTGGTCGGCAATGTTTACAAGGGCAAAGTGTGTCGCGTGTTGCCCGGCATGCAGTCGGCGTTTATCGAAATCGGGCTGTCGCGCGCGGCATTCCTGCATATCGCGGATATTCTCGAATACGAAGTCAACGCGGAAAAGCCCATCCAGGAATTGCTGCACGAAGGCCAGACGGTGATGGTACAGGTGATCAAGGAGCCCATCGGCAGCAAGGGCGCGCGACTGACCACGCAGATCAGCATTGCCGGGCGGTTTCTCGTTTATCTGCCGCAGCAGGAGCATATCGGCGTGTCGCAGCGCATCGAAGACGAGGCAGAACGGGAAGCGCTGCGGGACCGCCTGGTGCGATTGCTGCCGGAAGTGCGTGTCGGTGGCTACATCATTCGTACTCTGGCGGAAACCGCAAGCGACGATGAGTTGCTAGCGGATCTGGAGTACCTGCATAAGGTCTGGGCCAACATTCAGGCTTCCAATGGGGAAGTTACGCGCGGATCGCTGGTCTACCAGGACCTGACTTTGCCGTTGCGGGTGCTGCGCGATGTAGTGAATGAGAATACCGACCGCATCCTGGTGGACTCCCGCGAAACGCACCAGAAAATGATGGATTTTGCGCAAAGTTACGCCACAGGTGTGGTGGGACGTATCGAGCGCTATTCGGGTGAGCGGCCGCTGTTCGATTTGAGCAGTGTGGAGCAGGAAATCGAGAAAGCCCTGTCCAGGAAAGTCGAGCTCAAGTCCGGCGGTTACCTGATATTCGACCAGACCGAGGCGCTGACGACGGTCGACGTGAATACCGGCGGGTTCGTCGGCGGCCGGACCCTGGCGGATACGATTTTCAAGACCAACCTGGAAGCGGCGCAAGCCATCGCGCGCCAATTGCGGCTGCGTAACCTGGGCGGCATCATCATCATCGACTTTATCGACATGGAAGAGGAAGCGCATCGCGAAGCCGTGCTGGAGGAGTTGCGCAAGGCCGTTTCCAAGGATCGCGTGCGTTCGACGATACACGGGTTTTCCGGGCTGGGCCTGGTCGAGATGACGCGCAAGCGTACTCGCGAAAGCCTGGCGCATATCCTGTGTGAGCCCTGCCCGGCCTGCCAGGGGCGCGGCGAGATCAAGACGGCGCAGACGGTTTGCTACGAGATTCTGCGCGAACTGGTGCGCGAGGCTCGGCAGTTCAATGCGCGCGAGTACCGTGTTCTAGCGTCGGAAAGCGTGATTGATCTGTTCCTGGATGAGGAATCGCAGAGTCTGGCGCAGCTATCCGATTTCATTGGCAAGCCGATTTCACTGCAAGTGGAAAGCCAGTACGCGCAGGAAGCGTTCGATATCGTCCTGATGTAATCAGGACACCAATGGGGCAACGCCCAGCGTTGGCCCGCCTGCGGTTTCGGCAGGGGCAGGTGCCGCCGCAGTCTGGTTGCCGGATTTCTGTGCCGCCTTCATCAGCTTGAGCAGGATCTGGTCCAATGTGGCGCTCTGGTCCTGCAAGGCCGACAATTGCTCTTCAAGTTCGGTGATATTTTTCTGCAGGGATGACTGGTTTTCGTGGATTTTCATCAACGATTCTGTGCGCTTGTCGAGTTGGGCTTTATGCTCCGAGATTTGCAGCCTGAGCGGTGCGAGCAGCCCTTTTAGCCACGTGCCGGCATCGTGTTTCGCTTTTTCGAATTGACCGCGTACCTGCGTGACCAGCGTATAGAAGAATTTTCGGACCAGAAAATGTTTTTCGGTCATGACATTCAACGGATCGGCACAGAATTCGTCGGCGTGCGCCTGCAACGCCAGCATGCCTTGGCGGAATTCGGCCATATCCAGCGACGGCGGTCGTAATTGGTCGAAGCCATGTTGGGTATGGAAAAGCAGGTAGAGAGATTCGCCCATATCCGAGAGTGCCTGGGCCTGAGCGCTGATCTTTTCCGCCATTTCGCCGGTTTCCTTGATCAGGCTTTTCATGCCCTGATTCAGGCCGTGCGTGGTCCAGCTGTCGCCAATCTTCTTCTGGCTTTTTTCCAGCATCCTGTCCAGTTGCGTCAGGCTTAACTGCTGCATGATCGCTTCGCCTTGCTGCATGATGCGCTGGTTCGCGTCGTTGAAGGTGCGCACGGATTCCTCGTACAACTTGCGGTCGTCGGCTACCTTGGTGAGCATGTCCTGCACGACGTCACGATTCTGGCCGCGCAGTGCATCGAGTTCAGCTTGCTGGGCGCGTGCGCCGACAAGGCGTTGCTGCATGGTTTTTCGCGAACTTTTAACCATGTTCGCGGCTTCTGTAACGATGGTTTTGCGCAATATATCGTGCTTGGTGGCAACCACGCTCTGCGCGAGCACTTCTTCCACGCGTTCGATGCCGCTGCGTTTCAGCAATACGGCATCGTCTTTTACGCGGGCTACCAAAGCCTTCTGGGCTGAAATGGCAAACACGTCGGCGGGAGGAAGTGACAGCTGGCGTGCGGTTGCGACCACCTGGGACTGGATCACCGCATTAATTTCGGCTTCGCTTTTCATGTCATCCCACAGGATGTCGATCTTGTTCAAGATCGCCAGTTTCCGGCTGGTGCGCTCGCGGATGAATTTGGTCCAGATTTCCATATCGGACTTGGTGACGCCGGTATCGGTCGCCAGCAGGAAAATGACCGCATGCGCGTTCGGGATGATGCTGATGGTCAGTTCCGGCTCGGTTCCCAAGGTATTGAGGCCGGGCGTATCGAGAATTACCAGGCCGCTTTTCAGCAGCGGGTGCGGGTAATTGATGAGCGCGTGACGCCAAACCGGCACTTCGACCGTACCGCGATTTTTCAAGGTATTGGCCATGCCGATATCCTGGTCGTCCCACAGCCCAAGGTTGCGGGCTTCTTCAAGCGATACCTCTTTCTGCGCCACCAGTACGTGCAAGGCTTCCTTCATGGTTTCTGCAGAGGATGTATCCAGACGCAACTTGGTCCATTCGCTGGGATTGGTCTTGAGATACGCGAGCCCGTCGTCGCGCTTGCGCGTCTCGATCGGCAGGAGCTTGACGTAAGGTTCTTCGTTGCCGTCCCAGAAGATTTCCGTGGGGCACATCGTGGTGCGTCCAGGGTCGCAAGGCAATAGGCGGGATTTGAAATCCGAAAAGAACAGGGCATTGATGGTTTCGGTCTTGCCCCGGGCGAACTCGGCGACGAAGGCCAATACCAGTCGGTCGTTCTTCACCGATTGCGCCATATCGTACAAGCGCAGGTCCTGCATGCCGTCGGAAGCGCCAGTGAGTTCCAGCCAGTCGCGATAATCGCTGATGGCGCCTGCCAATTGCTCGCGCCACTGTTGGTAATCGGTAATTTGTTGTTCGAGCGTGTTGCTCATTGCGATGTCCAGAAACTTTCCGGTGCGATTTGGGGTTCGGCGATCTCGACGACTTTGTGCCGGGCGTGTTCCCCGTGTTTCAAAAGGATCTGCTTCTTGCCGACTTTAAATGATTTTCTTAGAAACTCCAATAACTTATCGTTGGCCTGATGGTCTGCGGGCGGTGCCGCCACCTTGATTTTCAATGCGCCATCGTGCAAGCCGGCAACTTCGGTGCGGCTGGCATTGGGCTGGATATACAGATCGAGCATCAGCAAGCGCCCGTTTTCCTTGAGTTGATACCAGGAGCTGGACATCAGAACAATTGCATCAGCTGCTGCTCAAGCGGTGCAACCAGTAGCATCAGCAGCAGTTCGATGAAAATGAAAACGATCAATGGCGTCAGGTCGACGCCGGCGGTGAACGGCATGTGCCGGCGCAGTGGCCGCAGCAACGGGCGGGTGAGGCTGTCCAATACAGGCGCAATGGGTGTGTGGGGGTTGATCCAGCTCATGACCGCCTGCAGGATGACCGCGTAAAGAATGATGTAAAGCGACAGTTTCACTACCCCGAGCATGGCGAGTCCAAGCAAGGCCAGATACACCTGTGGATCGGCGACCATCAGAGGGAAGTCGCTCAGCCACAGGAGGGCCAATTGCAGAACCAGTTGCGTCAGCAAGGCCAGCAGCAGCGAAGCGGTATCCAGCCAGCCGATGGCAGGCACGATGCGACGGATTGGTCGCACCGCGAAATTGGTCAGCGACACGACCGCCTGCGACAGCGGGTTATGGAAAGGTGCACCGGTAAGCTGCAGGTAGCAGCGCAACAGAAAGGCCAGCGTGAGAAGGCCGAATATCGTTCCCAGCAGGAATTGCATGGCTTGCGTGAACATATGGATCAGCCCTTAATCTTTTCCCAGTAAATCGCCCATTTCCCGCGAGCGTTCCGCGGCGGCATGCAGTGCCTGGACAATAGCATTTTTTATACCTG
>CAMLME010000061.1 GCA_946481235.1 uncultured Methylobacillus sp.
TCCTGGAATTGGGTGATGCGTGCATAAGCATAGCCAGGCTCTGCTAGCTTGTATTTGACGCTTTGCACCTTGATGATGGCACGTGTCAAAGTGATGATCAGCGGCTTGGTTTCGGTTTTGCGCAATACGGTCAGCGTGATTTGCGTATCCGGCTTGCCGCGCATGCGCTTAACCGCATCGTTGAGCGTCATGCCTTTGACCGGTGTTTCATCCAGTTTGATGATCAGGTCGCCGGATTTCAGGCCGGCCTTGTAGGCGGGTGTGTCTTCAATCGGGGAAACGACTTTTACGAAGCCGTCTTCCATGCCCACTTCGATGCCGAGGCCGCCGAACTCACCTTGGGTCCCGGCTTGCAGGTCCTTGAATGCATCCACGTCGAGATAGGCCGAGTGCGGATCGAGGCCGGACAGCATGCCGTTGATCGCCTCGGAAATCAGCTTCTTGTCTTCGACTGGCTCGACGTAATCGCTCTTGATCTTGCCGAACACTTCGGCAAACGCGCGCAGGTCTTCCAGCGGAAGTTGCGGTTTCGTTTCCTTGTCTGCAATGGCTGAGTAACTGAGGAACAACATGGCGCCCAGAACGGCACCCAGACTGATCAGACTGAATTTTTGTAATTTAGCGCGCATTTTTGATGAGGATTCCTAGATGAGGATGACTCTATGACAGCAATTTTTTGCGGGGTTCATTTTCCGCTATTTGTGGCGGGCATGCAAAGTGAAAGATTATGATGTTTTTGTTCGCAAAATAGTGAGGCTGCAATGCATGAAAATATCATTGAAATCGAATACTGCACCCAATGCCGCTGGCTGTTACGCGCGGCCTGGATGGCGCAGGAGTTGCTGACGACTTTCGAAAACGAGATCGGTGGCGTTTGCCTCAAGCCAGGTAAGGGCGGCATATTCGAAGTAAGGCTGGGCGGCGAAACGCTTTTTTCACGAAAGGCAGCAGGGCGCTTCCCTGAATCCAAAGAATTGAAACAGCTGATACGCGATCGGATCGCGCCAGAAAAACCACTCGGGCATAGCGATCGCTGATTTTCCTTTTTGGCCCGCCAAAATTAACATTTTTTTACAAATGCCATTGATCCAAGTAATGGGAACCATTATCATTCGCTTGTTGAGTTTGAGAACGATTCTTATTATTGGGAGCAATCATGAAAAAGAGATGGCTGGCAGCGTTTATATCTGCCATGGCAATAAGCGGCAATGCCGCTGCGGATACCTCCATCGAGGATAAGCTGGCGGTGTTACAGGAAGAAATCGAGCACCTCAAGTTGCAGATGTCGCAAGCGGACAAAAACCGTGCGGGCGGCATTCAGGGCTTCGTGGATCGCACGACGATCGGCGGTTACGGTGAGCTGCACTACAACAATTTCCGGGATGGCGCGACCGCTTCGGATGAAATGGATTTCCATCGTTTCGTTCTGTTTTTCGGACATAAATTCAACGACTGGATCAGCTTCAAGTCCGAACTTGAGGTCGAGCATGCATTTTTCGCCAGTGGCGAGGGCAGCGGCGAGCTTGAGTTGGAACAGGCATATCTGGATTTCAACTTCAACAAGCATTTGAATGCCAAGGCTGGTGTCTTCCTGATCCCGATGGGCATCCTCAACGAAACGCATGAACCGCCGACATTTTATGGCGTCGAGCGTAACGAAATCGAATCCCGCATTATTCCTACTACTTGGTGGGAAGGCGGTGTTGGTATTTACGGTGAGGCAACGCCTGGCTTGAATTATCAGTTGAATGTCACATCGGCACCTAGAGCAGATGAATACAGTTCCAGTTTCAGCAGCGGTATTCGTAGCGGACGCCAGAAGGTTTCAAAGGCACAAGCGGAAGATCTGGGTGTTTCCGGCGCGCTCAATTTCACCGGTATACCTGGCTTGCTGGTCGGCGCAGCATTCTTTACCGGTAATACTGCGCAAAATAATGAGGATATCGGCGATGCTCGCCTGACTCTGTGGGATGTTCATGCGCGTTACCAGAAAGATCGGATCGATCTCCGCGCGCTTTATGCGCAAGGCCATCTGGGCGATGCAGACAAGCTGAAGTCGGCCGAAGGCATTAATGCCGCTGAGCAGTTCTACGGCTGGTATGCCGAAGCTGCTTATCACATCTGGAAACAAGGCGATCACGATCTGGCTCCGTTCGTGCGCTACGAGGCTTGGGATACCCATGACGACGTGCCTTCCAACGTGACGCGCAATCGTGCCAATAAAAACAACGCCTGGACTGTCGGTGCCAACTACTGGCCCCATCCTCAGGTTGTGTTGAAGGCGGATTATCAGGTGTTCGACAAGCCGGACAGCACCAAGGGTGAAAAACGCGTGAATATGGGCCTGGGCTATATGTTCTAAATGCAATTGCCATGCTTCCTTGCTAAAGATTGCATGGCAAGCCCATCCCAAAGTGTTATCGACAAACCCGCTCTTGGTCATCAGCAGCGGGTTTGTCGTTTTACCGAACCGAAAGCGATGCGCTAAACTGTCAGATTATCCACGTCAATGGAGAACATCATGGCCAAGAAAGACAAGCAAGCGGCTGCGGGCGACAAGGTCGTCAAGCTGCTGAACAGAATCCTTGAACTGGAATTGGCTGGCGTTGTTCGCTACACCCACTACTCGTTGATGGTCTTCGGCTACAACCGTATTCCCATCATCGGCTGGCTGCGCGAGCAGGCGAACGAGTCGCTGATGCACGCCAGCAAGGCGGGCGAGCTGATCACTCATCTGGGTGGTCACCCATCGCTCTCCATCGGCCCGCTGCTGGAAACGCACAATCACGATATCGGCGATATTCTGCGCGAATCGCTGGAGCACGAAGGCATTGCACTTCAAGCCTATCGTGATTTGCTGGCAGAAGTGGAAGGCAAATCCGTAATGCTGGAAGAATATGCGCGCGAAATGATTTACGCCGAAGAATTGCATCAGGGCGAAGTCAACAAAATGCTGCGCAAGCCGGGCGACGTGGAAGTCTTCAAAGGGTGATGCGGCGATGCGTGATAGCCTGCCATGAAAGCTGCCGTAAAAATATTTTGCGGCAGGGGCTCACGCTCGTCTCTTCATTTTTATTGATAGGAATATTCGCGTCTGCGGCACAAGGGCGTGAAGATGTTTACCTGACACCCGAGCAATTCGTTGCTGAGGCCGCGGGGACACCTGTCCCCAAACCCGACACTCTCTGGCTGACTAAAGACGTTGCCGCGCAGGCGACACGCATCCTCGGGCATGCGCCATCGCAATTGCGCCAACGCTACTGGAAGTCCTCCGGCAAGACCGTATGGGTTCTGGAAGAAATCGGCAAGGAAGAGCCGATCACGGCTGGATTCGTCGTGGAAAATGGCAAAATCCTGCAGGCCCGGGTGCTGATCTACCGCGAAAGCCGCGGTGGTGAAATCCGTTACCCGGCTTTCCTCAAGCAATACGCAGGGGTGGCGCTGGATACTGAGCAACAGCTTGATCGCACCATTGACGGCATTTCCGGGGCTACCTTGTCGGTGCGGGCAATGGGGCGGATGGCTAGGCTCGCGCTTTATTTCGACAAACTTAGCCAGGAAAAGAAATGAGTCGTCTGACGCGCGCAATCCGTTTTGCCCGGCACTGGCATGCCCGTGCCGGCGTATTGGCGGCGCTGTTTTTTCTCTTTCTCGCATTCACCGGCCTGGCGCTTAACCATACCGATGCGTTCAAGCTTGATCGGAAAAAGGTGGACGCCGGCTGGCTGATGCATTGGTATGGTCTGAAATCCGAAGCCCCGACGCATGGGTATCTGTTCGAATCCGGCTATTTCGTCGGAGATGGCGAACGCTGGGTCATGGACGGACGCGAACTGTCTGGCGTCGCCGGAACGGTGCTGGGAGCGGTCGAGATCGCCGACATTCGCTACATTGCGACTGCTTCCTCTTTACGGCTGTATCAGGCCGACGGCAGCCTGATCGATAAATTAACCGGCTCCGCTTTGCCGGCCTTGCCCATCCGTAAACTGGGGCGGCGCGACGAAATGCTGGTGCTGGATACAGCGCAGGGTATTTATTCTAGTGCCGATGGTCTGACTTGGGGGTCGGCTTCTTCGGAAGAGATCGTCTGGACGCATCCGCAGGTGCTTCCAGCAAAAGCTGTCGGCGATTCTGCTACACATTTCGCACCCAGCTTGCCGCTCGAGCGTGTCTTGCTGGATGTACACAGTGGCCGCATCCTGGGCCGCTTCGGGCCGTTTGCGATGGATCTGGTGGCGCTGGTGCTGATGGCGCTGGCCTTGTCCGGCATCTGGATCTACCTGCGCAGTATACGCAAACGGCACTAAGCTCTGCCGCACACCCTTCAATTGGAAATCATGACTTTTCTTCGTGTACTTGGGCTTGCCCTGCTTCTTGCCGGGTGCGCCGGTGCTCCGACTTCGCCCGAATCTGTAAAGCCAGTCGAGCCTGTCGTCAAGGCGTCGCCGCCTAAGGTGGCTCTCGTGTTGGGTGGCGGGGCAGTCCGCGGTTTTGCCCATGTGGGTGTGATCAAGGTGCTGGAAGCACACGGCATCCAGCCCGATCTGGTGGTCGGTACCAGCGCCGGCAGCGTGGTGGGCGTGCTTTATGCAGCAGGTTACAGTGGGTTCGAATTGCAGAAGATTGCATTCAAACTGGAAGAAGAGAGCGTCGGTGACTGGATGATTCCGAACCGTGGCTTCATCAAGGGCGAAGCTTTGCAGGAATACATCAACCAGGCCGTCCGCAAGCAGCCGATCGAGAAGTTGAAGCGTCCGTTTGCGGCCGTGGCTACCGATCTGCAGAGCGGAGAGATGATGGTGTTCCAGCGGGGCAACGCTGGCATGGCCGTGCGGGCGTCAAGCAGCATTCCAGGTTTGTTCCAGCCGGTGACGATCAACGGTCACGATTATGTGGACGGCGGTCTGGTCAGCCCGGTTCCGGTGAATGTGGCGCGCATGCTGGGCGCCGACGTGATTATTGCGGTCGATATTTCCGCGAAACCGCGCTATGCGCGCGTGGATGGGCTGACGGATATTCTTTTGCAGACTTTCGGCATCATGGGGCAAGCAATCAGCAAGACGGAGCTGGCTGGCGCAGATATAGTAATCCGTCCCAATACGATAGGTTATGGTTCAGCGGATTTTGCCCGCAAGCATGAGGCAATACTGGAGGGCGAGAAGGCCGCGCAGGCCGTGATACCGTTTATTCGGCAGAAGATTCAGAAGGCTGCTGATCGGTCGGTGGCAAGCGGCGCGCGCCATTGAAGCGTTTCGCCCAGTAGCTTTCATTCATGTCTACAACGTGAATTCCGCCGCCGCTGGAAGGCGCATGGATGAAGCGCCCGTCGCCCAGGTAGATGCCGACATGGGAAAAAGCGCTTTTCAGCGTATTAAAGAACACCAGATCGCCCGGCTGCAATTGCTCGACAGGAATGGCCTGGCCTAACTGGCTGATGGCGCGCGCGCCATGCGGCAACGTCAGGTTGGCTGCCTGTTGAAAGACGTAGCGCACGAAACCGCTACAGTCGAAACCCGTTTCCGGGGATTTTCCACCATACTTGTACTTGATGCCCGTCAGGCTAAGGGCGTTGATCAGTACCTCCTGAGCGACGCTGGACCAGCTATCGCTCTTTGCGGGGTCCTGTATCGTTTCCTCCGCATGGGCGAACGTGCACAGACCCGCCAGCCAGAAGGCTGCTATGTATTTTCTGCAAGACATCCCGCCGGATTCTAAAAGAAAAGCCGAGACTTTGTAAACCTTTGACGCATCTTCAAAAAAAGCGCTTAAGCCATTCGGACTATTGGCTTTCATATTACAATTGAAGACAAAGGCAGGCAGGAACAAAACCTGCCGAAGCGGGCTCTATCAACCAACCATGAGGGAGGTTAGCCATGAACGACGATACTGAATTTTCACTGGATGTCATCAAGGACAAAGCGCGCAACTTGTTGCGCAGCGGCGAGAGCGTTCGAGAGAAATTGCATGAGCTGACGGTTGAAGCACTCACGCAGCGTCAGCTTGCGGAGCAGGAGATCCGCGAGGTGCTAGGCGCCATTACCGAAGGTGTCAGTCTTGGCGCCGCCGAGCGTGCGGAAGAGGTTCGGACAGCGTTAGGCGGCGCCCTTCGTGGCGTGGACGACGCGCTTGGGCATGCGGCCGAGGCGATGCAGCTGGCATTGGACGAGGTGTCCGATCAGGCGCAGGATTTTGCCGAACAGGATCTGCGCAAGGGTTTGGGCGACCTGAAAAAGCTGGAGGACATGTTCCTGGAAACGGTCAGTCATGTTGCTCAGGAAGCGACCGGGCTGGTTCGTCAGGAGATGACGGCACTGGCCGAGCATGCTCGTCGTACCGGGACCGGCACCGGGGAACGCGTGAAGGATGTGGCCGAAGATCTCGGCAATCGCTTGCGTGCAACAGCGCAGCAAGCCAGCGATGCGGGGATTCATGCCGCGCGCGAAATCGGTTCCCGGGTTGCCTTGCTTGCCAGCCGTAAACTGGTCGAAGTTGCCGAAAAAATTGAACAAAAAGCACAGGCGCTGAAGGAGAAATGATCCGCGAAACCATCTCCGTCATGCGCGATTTCGGACGCATGCGCGACATTGCCCGCATCCTGATTCATTACGGCTGGGGCGATATCGTCAAGCGGCTCGGGCTGGGCAATATTGCCGAACGTGCCGGTACGATGCTGCACCGACAACAGTCCGAAGAAATCAAGCACCTTGATCCGGCGGTGCGGGTGCGCTTGGCCATCGAGGAGCTTGGGCCGACTTTCGTGAAGCTCGGTCAGGTGCTGGCAACCCGGCCCGATATTTTCCCGCCGCACTGGATCGCCGAATTCGCAAAATTGCAGGACAGCGTGCCGCCGGAACCGTTCGACGAGTTGCTGCCGCAACTTGAAAAATCGCTGGGACGATCTCCATTCGATGTTTTCGTGGATTTGCAGACCGAGGCGGTTGCCGGCGCATCCATCGCGCAGGTACATCTGGCCAAATTGCAGGACGGCACGCCGGTGGTGCTCAAGATTCGCCGGCCAAACGTACGCAATCGTATTGATGCAGATTTGCGGCTATTGGCGCACCTGGCACGGCTGGTCGAATCGGAAATGCCCGAGTCCCGGCGTTTCCAGCCGGGGAAAATCGTAGCGCAGTTTGCCAAATCCTTGCGGCGTGAACTCGATCTGGCGATGGAGGGACGGAATACCGACCGCTTTGCGCTAAATTTCGCGGGCGACAAAAACATTGTTTTTGCCAAAGTGTACTGGGAAGAAACCAGCGAAGATTTACTGGTGATGGAACGTATCGACGGCATCCCCGGCAACGATCTCGATAGTGCCAAGCTTTCTGGCCTCGACCTGAAGATGCTTGGTGCCCGTGGCGCGGACGCGGTGCTCAAGATGGTGCTGATCGACGGGTTCTTTCATGCGGATCCACATCCCGGGAATGTTTTTTACCTGCCGGGGAATCGTATTGCTCTCATCGACTGCGGTATGGTGGGGCGCGTCAGTCTTGATCGTCGCAATCAGATAGCCAATCTGCTGGCCGCTCTGGTCAGCAAGGATATCGACGAGCTGCGCGATACTCTCGTTCTCTGGGCTGGCGATGCGCCTATCGACGACGACAAGCTGTCGGCCGATATCGACGAGTTGATCTTCAATTATGAAAGCATGCCGCTCAAGCATGTACGGTTTGGCGTCCTGCTGAACGACCTGACCACCGTGATGCGCGAAAATCACCTGATGGTCCCGTCCGATCTGACGATGCTGTTCAAAGCATTGATCACCCTGGAAGGGTTGGGGCGGCAACTTGATCCGGATTTCCAGATTGTCCATCACCTGACGCCCTTCGTGAAAAAAGTCATCGTCGACCGTTATATGCCGGAGCATCTCGTCAAACGCGGTTGGCGCAACCTGAACAGCTTGCTGGATGTCGCTACTGGATTGCCTCGCGATTTATCCCGGCTACTGCGGGAAGCGCGGCGCGGGCGCGTGAAAATCGATCTCGACCTCAAGCGCCTCGATCATTTCGGGCATCAGCTCGATCACAGCACCAACCGGCTGACGCTTGCACTGTTAACGGCGGCGTTGATCATCGGCTCTTCCATTGTCATGACGGTGAAAGGTGGACCGACCTTGCTGGGTCTGCCGGCATTTGGTTTCCTCGGCTACTTCATGGCTTCGCTGTTCGGAGTCTGGCTGATCTTGTCGATCTGGCGATCCGGACGCGACGATTAGTCCGGCAGCAATGACGGTAGGTATGGGCTCAGTGCTTATGCGGGCAAGGGTTCTTGGTGCAGTCCGCGTAGATATGGAGGGAATGATCGTGAATGGTAAAGCCGCGCTCGGTCGCGGCTTTTTTCTGGCGGTTTTCGATTTCTTCATCGTAAAACTCTTCCACGCGTCCGCATTGCAGGCAGACGATATGGTCGTGATGCCCATCCTGCTTTAGCTCGAACACCGATTTCCCGCCCTCGAAATGGTGGCGCATCAGCAGCCCCGCCTGCTCGAATTGCGTCAGTACGCGGTAAACCGTTGCCAGTCCCACGTCTTCTCCGGTGGAGAGCAGCATCTTGTAGACATCCTCCGCTGAAAGATGTCGCTGTTCACTGGTTTCGAACAGGCTTAGCACCTTGAGTCGCGGGAGGGTTGCCTTGAGGCCTGCATTCTTGAGGTCTTGTGGTTCTTTCATGGTGTGTCGGCAAGATTCTGTGTCGTGGTATATTAACGCCATTTTCCGCCAAAGTCATAGCGATGCGTAAAGCAACCATTCTTCTGGCGGCGTTTTTTTGCGCCGCCTGCTCCAACTATTCAGCCAATCTGCCCTCCATCAAGCCGTACAAGATGGATATTCAGCAGGGCAATGTCGTCACATCCAAGATGATGATGCAGTTGCGGCCCGGCATGACGAAGTCGCAGGTGCGCTTCGTGATGGGGACGCCGCTGATTGCGGACAGCTTCCATGCTAATCGCTGGGATTACCTTTATCGCATGGTGAAGGAAGGGAAAGTCATCGAGCAGCGCCATGTGATTCTGGACTTCGAAAACGACCAGCTCAAGGGCGTTCGTGGCGATGTCATCCCGGCCGGGACCGGCGACACAGGCGCGACTGCTGCGATAGCCAAGCCAGAGGGCGCAACGTCAGTGACGCCCAAAAAGAAGGAAAAAGGCCTGATAGACAAGCTGAAATTCTGGAAGGGTGACGAAGAGCCAGTGCCAGCCAAGGTTGAACCGCAGCCGGCGCCAGTAAAGGCTCCAGAATCCAAACCTGCCGTTGCGCCGCAACTTGTGGAGGAGAAGCCAGCCCCGGCGGCTAAAGCTGCTCCCGAACCTGTAACCGAGCAAAAGCAGCCGGTAGCAACCGAACCTCAACCGGTCGAGCAGCCAAAGGCGGAGCCCGTGAAGCAGCCGGAAGCTCAAGTCAAGCCTGAACCGAAGGCTGTGGCACCAAAGGCTGCGCCTGCCCAGATTGAGCCTGCCAAGATTGAGCCAAAGACTGCTCCGATCCCGGCCGACGAACTGCCGCCGGAGGATGATCCGGGCTATTTCGAGCGCATGCTGGAGAAGATTGGGTTCTGATCTTTCAGCGGAGATATAACCTGCATTGTGCCGGTGATGTCGTAACTAAAAAATTGGGTTTTAAATGTTGAATATTGTTATTGCCGGAAGTTCCGGCCGCATGGGCCATGCATTAATCGAAGCCACGATCGGCGATCCCGAACTGAAGCTGCATGCTGCATTGGATCGCGATGGTAGTCCTCAACTCGGGCGCGATGCGGGCGAACTGTTCGGTGCGGCATGCGGCATCAAGGTGACCGACGACCTGTCTGCTGCATTGCAAGGCGCGCACGTGTTGGTGGATTTCACCCGTCCGGAAGCGAGCCTGGTGTATCTTGAGGCCTGCCGCAAGGCAGGTGTAGGCCTGGTAATCGGTACTACCGGTTTCAGTCCGGCGCAGAAGGAGGCGATTGCCGATGCTGCGCGCGAAATTCCGATCGTATTTGCGCCGAACATGAGTGTGGGCGTCAATCTTTTGATCAATCTGGTGCAGGCGGCGGCCAAGGTTTTATCCGACGGTTACGACATCGAGGTCATCGAAGCCCATCACCGACACAAGGTGGATGCGCCCTCCGGCACTGCGCTGCGCCTGGGTGAAGCGGCTGCGGCTGCGCTGGGCCGCAATCTTGCCGAGTGTGCCGTATACGGTCGCGAAGGCGTGACCGGCGAGCGGGATCCTTCCACTATTGGTTTCGCCACCGTGCGCGGCGGGGATGTGGTGGGTGATCATACCGTGCTGTTCGCCGGTATCGGCGAGCGTGTAGAGCTGACGCACAAGGCTTCCAGCCGCGCGACGTTTGCGCTGGGTGCATTGCGTGCCGCCAAGTTCCTGGCAGGTAAGTCGTCAGGACTGTTCGATATGCGGGATGTGTTGAGTCTCTACTGAAGCCGGTCGATTGATGCCGGCCAGCCTTTAGGCTATAATCTCGAAAATTCGAAGCGGGGACG
>CAMLME010000062.1 GCA_946481235.1 uncultured Methylobacillus sp.
GAAGTCGGCCAGATTACGCAAACCGACAAGGAGCGCCTGCTCCAGCTGAAGAAAGAGCTTGAGGAGGCGATCGATGCAAGCGAAGCACTCAAGCCCTTCAAGGAGCAATTGCTGCTGGAAATCACCAAGGAAGGCTTGCGTATCCAGATTGTAGACAAGGAAAATCGGCCGATGTTTTCCAGCGGCAGTTCGACCTTACAGCCTTATGCCGCACAAATCCTGCGTGAAATCGGGCAGGTGATCAACCATGTTCCCAACCGCATCAGCTTGTCCGGACACACGGACGCAACACCCTATGGCGGCTCTTCGTTGTACTACAGCAATTGGGAGTTATCCGCCGATCGCGCGAATGCTTCGCGCCGCGCATTATCCAGCGGGGGCATGAGCGAAGAAAAGGTCGCACGCGTGGTCGGTCTTTCTTCGGCGGTACTGTTCGACAAGACTAACCCCATCAACCCGATCAACCGCCGCATCAGCATTATTGTGCTGAACAAGGAAACCGAAGACGCTATCCTGCACGATGAAGGGAAACTCGACCAGACAACGGTCGAATCCCAGAAGCCTCCGGAGCCGGCAACACCGGAGCCGGTTTCACAAGCTCCGACAGCGGCTCCAAAACCCACTGCCGTGCCGGACATACGTCCCACTATCCAGCCTATTCAACCGACCAACAAGCCTGCCCCGTCGTCGGATGCCACCGCTGCTGCCGCAGCAGCATCCGCAGCAGCGGCGGCAGCCTCGAAACGTTGATCCGCACTCAATAGCCGTCTTACCGGTTCGTAGCTTCTTCGATGCACCGGAGATACACCATGCTGCTCAAGCAGTAGCATATGCTCGGGCGTGGGGTAGCCCTTGTGTCTGGCAAAGGCGTATTGCGGATGTTCAAGGTCCAGACGTCGCATTTCTGCGTCGCGCGCCGTCTTGGCAAGAATGGATGCGGCGGCAATGGCGAGAACGCTGCTGTCACCCTTTACAATTGCGGTTGCGGGATAGGAAATTTCAGGGCAATGCAAGCCGTCGACCAGGACTTGATGCGGTGCAAACGGCAAGCCTTCGACAGCGCGTTTCATGGCCAGCAAGCTGGCCCGCAGGATATTGATCCTGTCGATTTCCTCCACCGTCGCGTAGGCGATACACCAGGCAAGAGCATGCGTCTTGATGGCTTCGGCCAGAATATCCCGTTTTTTTTCGGAGAGCGTCTTCGAGTCCGCAATTCCTTCGATCGGCTTCATCGGATCAAGTATGACCGCTGCAGCATATACGGCGCCGGCCAGAGGGCCCCGACCTGCTTCGTCCACACCGCAGATATGGCTTTGATCCATCACTTCAGCATGCCCAGAATGGCTTGTGCCGCTTTTTCTTCCGTGTTTTGCCGCAGGGTATGGTGTATGGCCAGAAATTCGCTGCATATCTCGGCCAGCGCTGCCTTGTCGCCAACAAGCTTGAGCACTGTCTCGGTCAGTTTCTCCGGCGTGGCCTCGTTCTGCAGCAATTCTGGAACGACAGATTTTCCAGCAAGAATGTTGGGCAAGCCGACATACGGAAGATAATTCATGTGGCGCAGAATCTGCCAGCTTAAAGGCGACATCCGGTAGGTAACCACCATCGGACGTTTCAGCAATGCAGCTTCAAGGGTAGCGGTTCCGGAGGCAACAATGACGGCATCCGCCGCTTCCATTGCAAGATGAGCATGGCCAAACAATATTGTGATCGGCAAACCCTGGGCATCATGGCGCGAAATGGCTGCATGGAATTTCCAGCGCGTTTCCTTGGAAATCACGGGGACCAGGAAATGCGCATTCGGCATTTGCTTGTGAATCAGCACAGCCGTGCGCACGAAAAGATCGGCCATATAATCCAGTTCGCTCTGCCGGCTTCCGGGCAACAGGGCAATCACCAAGCGATCCTTGGGAAGCTTGAGCTCCAGCTGCGCGGCATCCTGGTCAGGCTCTAACGGCAGCACGTCCGCCAAAGGGTGGCCGACATAGGTAACAGGCACCCCGGCTTGCTCGTAGAGCGGAACTTCAAACGGGAACAAGGCCAATATCCGCGAAGCGGCACGCTTGATCTTGCCCATACGGCCCTTGCGCCAAGCCCAGATGGACGGGCTGACGTAGTGCACTGTCTGAATGCCCTGCTCTTTCAACCGGCGCTCCAGGCCTAGATTGAAATCCGGAGCGTCGATACCGATAAACAGATCCGGCGGATTCTTTTCGAAATGCTGAAACAATTGGCTGCGAATACGCAGAAGTCCGAACAAATGCTTCAGCACTTCGAAATAGCCGCGTACTGCCAGCCTTTCCATCGGGAATAACGATACAGCGCCTTCCGCTTGCATTTTGGGGCCGGCAATCCCGATGAACTGTATATCCGGACGCTGCTTTTTGAGAGCGCGGATCAAATGACTGCCAAGCAGGTCGCCGGAAGCTTCGCCGGCCACGATTCCAATAACAGGCATGGTGCTTAGCGGACGATGCCGCGGGTAGAGGTATCGAGAAACTCGAGCAGGATGCCAATTTCCGGGCATACCTTGCGCTGCTCGGCCAACTGCACTTTGGCCTCTTCCAGAGTCAAACTGGACTTGTACAGAGTCTTGTAAGCCCGCTTCAGTTGCAGCATGGCTTCAGGGGTGAAGCCGCGGCGCTTGAGCCCTTCCGAGTTGATGCCGTGCGGCTTGGCATCATAGCCGGCAGCCGTCACGTACGGCGGGATATCCTTGAAAACAACGGAGCCAACCGCAGTAATCACATGCGAGCCGATCTTGCAGAATTGATGGATCAGGGTAAACCCGCCCAGGATTGCGTAATCATGCACGACTACATGGCCAGCCAGCGAAGAATTGTTCGCGAAAATCGTGTTATTCCCAATCTGGCAATCGTGCGCAATGTGCACATAAGCCATCACCCAGTTATCGTTGCCGATGCGCGTGGCACCCGCATCCTGGATCGTTCCGCGATTGAAAGTGCAGTACTCGCGTATCGTATTGCCGTCGCCGATTTCCAGTGTCGTGGGCTCGCCAGCATACTTCTTGTCCTGCGGCTCTTCACCTAGCGAACAGAAATGAAAAATCCGGTTGTTGCGTCCTATCGTGGTCGGTCCTTGAATGACGACATGCGCACCGATGCGCGTACCGCTTCCGATACGAACATCCGGCCCGATCACCGAATAGGCGCCGATCTCGACATCAGGCGCAATTTCGGCCTTGGGGTCGACAATGGCGGTCGCATGAATCATTTGATGACCTTCAGCGTGCAGAGCAATTCGGCCTCAGCCACGATTTCGTCATTCACAAATGCCTGGCCGGAATATTTCCATATGCCACGCATGATGCGATCGATCTTGACCTTGAGCACCAGTTGATCGCCGGGAGAAACGGGCTTCTTGAAACGTACATTGTCGATGCCGGCGAAATAATAGACGGAATCATCGGACGGCTTGCGACCCATGGTTTTGAAAGACAGAACAGCTGCAGCCTGCGCCATGGCTTCGACGATCAAGACGCCCGGCATGACCGGGTGATAAGGAAAATGGCCAGGAAAAAAAGGTTCATTGATGGTCACGTTCTTGATCGCGACAATTTCTTTTTCCAGCTCAAGCGAAATTACCCGATCCAGCAGCAGAAATGGGTACCGGTGGGGCAAATGCTCAAGTATCTCGTGAATTTCCATGCCGCTCATTTTTTATCCTTCTGTAAGGCTTCAAGTTCATTTTCCAGTCGAGCGATACGAGTCACCATATCGTCCAGATGGCGCAAGTGCGCTGCCGTTTTCAGCCATTTATCATGCGGCTGGAACGGCATCAGCGCGGTATAGGTATCCGCCTTGCCCAGCGAGCGCGTAATCATGCTGCCGGGCGAAACCGTAACCCCGTCAGCAATTTCCAAATGCCCCAGTATCATCGCCGCCCCTCCGATTCGGCAATGACGGCCGATCCGGGCGCTCCCTGCGATACCCACACATCCGGCAATCACGCTATGAGCGCCGATGCGGCAATTGTGGCCGATCTGGATCAGGTTATCCAGCTTGACGCCCTCTTCAATCACAGTATCGTCCAGCGCACCGCGATCTACCGTCGTATTGGCGCCGATCTCAACCGCATCGCCAATGATGACGCGACCGACCTGAGGAATCTTTACCCACTTGCCATGCTCCTCGGCATAACCGAAACCATCCGCACCAATCACCACCCCGGAACTTATCACGCAATTACTACCTAGTTCGCACCCGGCATATATCGTCACGTTGGCATGCAGACATGAGTCGTTGCCAATGGTTACGTTATCGCCGATCACAGCACCGGGACCAATAACGACATTTTCACCCAGCCGGACATGGTGTCCAATATGGCAATGAGCGGCAATGGAAGCGGATGCAGGGACGATTGCAGAGGATTCGATTACCGCCGTTTCGTGCACCCCTGGCTCCGCAACCCTGACCGGATTGAGCAAGGATGAAACGCGGGCAAAGTAAGCGTAGGGATTTTCAGTAACGATACGAGGCAAGGATGTGGCATCGCGCGCCTCCATGCCTACAATTACCGCAGACGCTCCAGTGGAGGCCAGCAGAGCGCGATATTTGGTATCGGAGAGGAAACTCAGATCGCCCGGTTTTGCACTCGCCAGCGAAGCCATGCGGGAGACGGCCACTTCACCGTCGCCCAATACTTCTCCCCCAAGCTGCGCCGCGATTTCCCGCAGGGAATAGCTGGCACGCATCGTTTAATTCGAGTTACTTCTTGCCGAGCGACTTCAGTACCTTGTCGGTGATGTCGACCTTTTTGCTGGCAAACGCAACGCCGCTGTACACCACCAGATCATAGCCTTCAGCCTCAGCAACTGCGGTAACAGCCTTGTTGATACGATCCTGCAATACGGAAAGCTCTTCATTCTTGCGCAGGTTGATGTCTTCACGCAATTCGCGCTGCTTACGCTGGAACTCCAGTTTAACGTTCGCAACGTCGCGCTCCTTGTTGCGGCGCTCCGATTCCGACATAGTCAGGCCGTCCTTGTCCAAGGATGACTCCTGGTCGCGAATCTGCTTTTGCATGCGCTCAAGTTCCTGCGTACGCGGGCTGAATTCGCGCTCCAGTTTTTTACCGCTTTCGGAAGTTTGAGGAGCTTCCTGCAGAATCTTGTCCACTTGAACGTATCCCACTTTCAATTCGGCAGCCGATGCCGCCATTGCGGATATGGACAAGCTGCTTATCAACACAAACTTCAACAAGTTATTCAATTGACTTCTCCTGATATTCATCCTGATTCATTAAAACTGCGAACCCAGTTGGAATTGCAGCACTTCTGTCTTGTCGCCATCCTGTTCATTCAGCGGCTTGGCCAGCACCAGCTTGATCGGGCCAAACGGGGAGTACCAGCTAACTCCGACACCCGTTGAATAGCGGAGGCAGTCGCTGGCGCCATCGCAGTTGCCTTCAACATCCACCCCGCCACTCTGCCCCCATACCGAACCGGCATCGAGGAACGCGCTCAAGCGAAACTGTTTGGAATCCTTGAGCAACGGAACCGGGAAGAACAGCTCGGCATTGGCAACGACTCGCTTGGTGCCGCCCACTGCATAATCGTTATCTGTTGAAGAGTCGATGTCACGGGGGCCAATCGCACTGGTTTCATAACCGCGCACCGAGTTCACCCCACCGGCATAGAAACTCTTGAAGAACGGGAAATCCTTGCTGCCATAGCTTGCGCCATAACCAAGTTCGCCATTCAGCATCAAGGTAACATTATTGGTCACGTCCTTGTACCAGGTATGCTGATAATTGATCTTGTAGTATTCCTGATCGAGTCCCGGCAAGCCAACTTCGCCTGTGAGCTTTTGGAGAACTCCTTTATTCGGGAAAAGAATATTGTCGCGAGTGTCATGAACCCAGCCGGAATCCAGCCGCAGCGTAGTATTGTCGCAACCGGTGCTGCTCTCGCAATAATCCACATAACGGTCGGGACTATCCGACTCGAGGTCGATGCTGGTGTAATCCAGAGTCAGCCCCATGCTGAACGTATCACGCTCATTCAAGGGCACGCCAAAACGTACGCCGGCACCGTATGAAGCCGTGCTATAGCTGCCCACGTCGAGAGAGCTGGAGTCTACATCCTTACGGTACAGGTCGAAGCCTCGGCTGACGCCATCCGGAGTGAAATAGGGATCGGTATACGACAAGGAGTAGGTCGTGTTTACCTTACCCGTATTGACCTGAGCACTGACCCGGTTGCCTGTTCCCAGGAAATTGGCCTGATTCACCGTCACGCCGAACACCACACCTTCGGAACTGGACAAGCCTGCGCCGAACATCACGCTGCCGGTAGATTTTTCGGTAACGTCGATGTTGACATCCACCTGGTCTGCCGTGCCTGAGACAGCGGGCGTTTCAATATTCACTTCTTCGAAATAATTCAGCCGCTCAAGGCGCTGCTTGGAGCGATTGATCTTATCGGCGGCATACCAACCGGATTCCAGTTGGCGCATTTCTCGACGCAACACTTCATCGCGAGTACGGGTATTTCCGGTCAGGTTGATACGGCGTACATAAACACGACGTCCAGGATCAACGAAAAAGGTGAAAGCAACCGTGTGCTTCTCTTTATCAACTTCAGGGACGGCATTGACGTTGGCAAATGCATAACCGTCATTACCCAGCCGGTCACCAATGGCCTTGCTGGAAGCTGTCAGCTTCTCGCGATTGAACATCTCGCCGGGCTGCAGGGTAATCAATGTACGTAATTCGTCTTCCGGCACCAGCATTTCGCCCGCCATCTTGACGTCGGTAACCGTGTACTTCTCGCCTTCGCTAATATTGACCGTGATATAGATGTCACGCTTGTCCGGCGTAATCGACACCTGTGTCGATTCGATATTGAATTCGAGGTAGCCCTGATTCATATAGAACGAACGCAATGCCTCGAGGTCAGCCGTCAGGCGCTGCTTGGAGTACTGGTCATCCTTGGTCCACCAGCTCATCCAGTTGGGGGTGGTCAGGGTAAATTGCTCAACAAGCTCACTCTCGTCGAATACCTGATTGCCAACAATATTGATCGCGCGAATCTTCGAAACGGCACCTTCTTCAATATCGAAACGGACCGCCACACGATTACGTTCCAGTGGATTGACGACTGCCTTGACTGTCGCGCCGTACTTGCCCTGACTCAGGTATTGGCGCTTGATTTCCTGCTCTGCCTTATCCAGCATGGATCGGTCGAAAATCATGCCTTCGGACAGACCGATCTGCTTCAGGCCTTCTTTCATTTTATCGCTGGGGAAGGCCTTGTTGCCCGTGAATTCGATTTGCGCAATGGCCGGGCGCTCCTGCACTGTGACCACCAGCACCTCGCCTTCCTGCTCAAGCCGCACATCCTTGAAAAATCCGGTGCCATACAAGGCCTTGATCGCCTGCGCTGCCCGCTGGTCGTCTATGGTTTCGCCCACCTTGACCGGCAGGTAGTTGAAGACGGTACCGGCTTCGGTACGCTGGATGCCTTCCACCCGGATATCCTTGACTACGAAAGGCTCCATCGCGTAAGAGGATGCTGCGTACAACCCGAGGACCAGAAAAGGAATATGCCGGAGCTTCATGAATTCAGCCTGTGATGATTCTATTGATATCGTTATATAAGGCGCATGCCATCAGCAATCCCAATAGCGCCAATCCTATTTTTTGTCCGACTTCCATGGCGCGCTCTGAAACGGGACTGCCCTTCAGAATTTCGACCATATAATACATTAAATGACCGCCGTCCAAAACCGGAATGGGAAGCAAATTAAGCACTCCCAGACTGATGCTAACCAGCGCCAAAAAAGTCAGAAACGCCTTCCAGCCGATCTGCGCACTCTGCCCCGCATAACTGGCGATGGTGACCGGACCGCTCACGCCTTTCCATGAAATGGCGCCTGTCAGCATGTTGCCCAGCATCTTGAGGCTGAACACGGATGTATCCCACGTTTTGCCAATTGCATGCGACAACGCCGGCAACGGCGCATAGCGGATTTCGACGAGCAAGCGATCCAGTTCATGCTGTTCCATGCGATATGCCGCACCAATGCGTCCGATCTGCTTACCACCCTCTTTTGCCGAATCAGGCGTAAGCTGAAGCGTTACCTCCCGCTCCTCACGCGCGACCTTGACGGGCAAGACCTTGCCCGGATTTTCGCGAACTACGCCGACAAAAGCTTCCCACCCGGTAATCGGCATGCCGTTTACAGAAACAATCGTATCTCCTACCTGAAGGCCATCACGCTGCGCCGCCCCGCCATCGATGATCTCCCCCACGCGCGCAGGCATGGCGGGCTGATAGGGCGATAGCCCCAATTGCTCAAGGATATCCCGCTCAGGATCGTCATGGGCAAGATCCGAAAGATCAAGCTGATGAAGATGGATTTCGTTATTGCCGTTGGCTGCCTCGATTTCGACACGCGACGATTTCATCGATTGTTGGAGGATCAACCATCGCACATCCTGCCAGGAGGCTACCGGCACATCGTCGATCTTGCGCACCAGTTCGCCGGCCTTCATGCTGGCGCGGGCGGCGGCACTGCCTTCGGCAACATCCCCGAGCACCGGCTTCAGCCCTGTTACCCCGCTCATGAACAGCACCCAGTACAGAGCAACCGCCAAAAGAAGATTAGCTAGAGGACCTGCGGCAACAATCGCCATGCGTTTCCAGACCGGCTGGCGGTTGAATGCGCGTGCAAGCTCTTGCTCCGCTACCGGAGCCTCACGTTCATCGAGCATGCGCACATAGCCGCCAAGCGGAAACACAGCAAGAATAAATTCGGTGCCATCCCGTCCGAATTTGCGCTTAACAAGTGCACGTCCGAATCCAATGGAAAACTGGAGGACCTTGACACCGCATAATCGGGCCACCAGATAATGGCCGTACTCGTGGATGGTAATCAACAAGCCCAGCGTCAGCAGGAATGCAAGAAGCGTCACCATCAGACGCAGGCCTCTACCCAGGACATGGCGGCGTGGCGCGCCTCCTGGTCAACCGCAATCAGATCTTCCAGTTGAAGTGCCTCATCAATCTTCATGACGGACAGGGTGTCTTCAATCAACCGGGGGATATCCGTGAAGGAAATCTTGTTGTCGAGAAATGCCTGAACCGCGACTTCATTCGCCGCATTCAAGATCGCCGGAGCGGTATCACCTCGGCGCAAAGCCTCGAATGCCAACCGTAGACACGGGAAGCGCCCCATGTCGGGCGTTTCGAAATCCAGCCTGGCGATCTTGAATAAATCCAAGGATCCAACCCCGCTGGCGATGCGTTCCGGATAACCAAGCGCATAGGCGATCGGCGTACGCATGTCCGGATTACCCAACTGGGCAAGCACCGAACCGTCGATATATTCCACCATGGAGTGGATCACGCTTTGCGGATGAATGACCACCTCGATCTGGTCTGGCGATGCCGAAAACAGCCAGTGCGCCTCGATGACTTCCAGCCCTTTATTCATCAAGGTGGCGGAGTCGATAGTAATCTTCGGCCCCATCACCCAGTTGGGATGATTCAATGCCTGGGCCGGCTTTACTTGCGCAAGATCTTCCAGCGAAGACTTGCGGAAAGGTCCGCCGGAAGCGGTCAACAATATCTTGCTGACGCCTGCCCCTTGCAGGCCGTTGTCCATCCGCGGCGGCATGACCTGAAAAATAGCGTTATGCTCGCTGTCGATCGGCAGCAATGTTGCACCGCCTGCATGAACAGCATCCATGAAAAGACGGCCGGACATGACCAGCGTCTCCTTGTTGGCGAGCAGGACTTTTTTCCCGGCACGTGCAGCAGCCAATGCCGGTTTCAAGCCCGCAGAACCGACAATCGCCGCCATCACGGCGTCGACTTCGGGATGCGACGAAACAAATTCAAGTGCCTCTGGGCCACAAAGTACTTCGGTGGCAAGGTTCTCTTGCTGCAGTTGCCGTTGAAGCTGCTCAGCGGCACCGGGGTTCAGTACTACCGCATATACAGGATTGAAATTCCTGCATTGCTCCAGAAGCGGTTCGATGCGCGAATGCGCTGTCAGGGCATAGGCACGGAAGCGCAGCGGATGGCGTGCTATTACATCCAGAGTGTTAACGCCTATGGTACCGGTGGAGCCGAGTATGGTGATGTTCTGCATCGTGTTCATGCCGGACCCAGTATGGCGTGATAAACAGGAAAATAAAAGAGCGCCAAGGGCAAGGTCGAGGTCAGCCCGTCGATGCGGTCAAGAACGCCGCCGTGGCCCGGCAGCAAATTGCTGCTGTCCTTGATGCCTGCCTGACGTTTAAGCAGTGACTCAAAAAGATCTCCGACAATGCTCAATACGGTCAGCGCCAGCAGACCCACGACCAGCCAGTAACTGAGGTCAAAAGCCTGACTCAAGACCACGCCATAAGCCGTAACACCCAGCATGGCGCCCG